>NZ_AOIG01000008.1:0-261556 GCF_000346635.1 Paenibacillus shenyangensis | reverse complement strand
CTTTACAAAGGGTACAGTTTAGAATATCACATTCTGCTGCAGCCTTTTTTATACTTTATATTACATAACAGCCACTTTATGACGATGAATAAATATACTGACTTTAAGGGAGCGGTCTTATGAGCGGCATACTGGTTGTAGACGATTCCCGGTTAAATATCGCTTATCTGACAAATGTACTTCAGACAGCAGGATACGAAGACATCCAGTCGGCCTATTCGGCGCAGGAAGCCTACACCATTCTCGGGATTCATAATGGACAGCCACCGCGCAAGCCCGCTTCGGTTGACCTGATTCTGCTGGATATTGTTATGCCGGATATTGATGGAATCGAAGCCTGCACAATGATCAAAAGTTTGGCTGTTTACCAGGATCTGCCGATCATTTTCCTTACAGCGGATCGTGTTCATTTTCGTGAAGCCTTCAGTGCAGGGGGAATGGATTTTATCGAAAAAGGCGGACCGGACTATGAGCTGTTAACCCGTGTACAATCCGCACTAAAGCTCAAAAAAGAAATGGACGCCCGTAAAGCCTGGGAAGAGAAAGTACAGACCGACTTGCAGCTGGCTAAACATCTGCAGCGAAGTGTACTGACACCGCCGCTGACCGAACCGGGAATTCACATCCACAGCTGGTATATGCAGTCATCCGAAGTATCCGGTGACATGTTTTACTGGAAAATGTTAAATCCCGACCAATATGGAGT
Source organism: Paenibacillus shenyangensis (assembly GCF_000346635.1). Classification (NCBI taxonomy): domain Bacteria; kingdom Bacillati; phylum Bacillota; class Bacilli; order Caryophanales; family Paenibacillaceae; genus Paenibacillus; species Paenibacillus shenyangensis. Next base: position 260,850 of record NZ_AOIG01000008.1, on the reverse strand, counting down.
GCTGTTGATCGATGTCTCCGGACACGGCATCCCGGCTGCGCTAATCAGCATGTCGATCCGTTCGCTGCTCGATGGCATTGTCGGACTATACCGCAAGCCACGGGAAGTATGTGCAGAGCTTAATCGACAGATGCGGCATCTGTTTGGCAAAAGCAGGCGTACTGCCTATTTTACAGCCATTTACTTATTTATTGATAGAAACAAACAGGAAATTGAATATTTCAATGCCGGTCATCCACCAGGCTTGCTGCTGATGCAGGATGGATCTCCGATCAAATTGAGTGGTACTACCGTACCGATCGGTATCAAGCAGGATATGAAACTGGATACGGTTACAGTCACATACGATACACCTACACGAATTGTACTCTACACGGATGGATTGGTAGAACGTCCGGGACTGTCTATCCATACCGGCATTGAGAAGCTGGAGCAGTATGCGCAAAGTCTGCATTATCTGGATAATGAAGCCTTTGTTGGCAAGCTGGAACGTCTGAACCGCCAGCGTGATGATGATATTTGCATATTGTCGATTGAACTGGAGTAATACAGGAATGGAGGAGAAGCATATGGAACGAAGTGTGATTTCCAAGGGCAAAACGGTAGAACAGGCAGTAGAACGGGCACTGGCACTGCTGGAAGTCAGTAAAAAAGAGGTGAGTATTGAGATCATCGATAACGAGAGCCGTGGCTTCCTCGGGCTAAATGCCAGACCAGCTGTAGTTCGTGTCAGCCTTCTTCCTATCGGTATACCGGAAATGGCAGCTCCATATTCTTCTGTCAATACTCCTGCTACAGTGACCTCAACCGACAGACGTGCAGTGGGAGTGCTGGGTCAAAGTACAGTAGCCGAATCTACAGCGGTAGTTACTTTACCAGCGGAAGAGTCTGGTCATGATTCTCTTGGACCCACTCCAATAGCAGACGAGGGCAAGATATGGATCGCAGAGGGACAGATTGCCATGCATATTCCAGACGGAGCCAGCCTGCCCATGATTGATGCATTTAAAAGTGGAGATATATTGATCAATGGGACAGCACTACTAGCTGGTCAATCGGCCGCAGTAAGCGGCGAAGATGTGATCGATATCCGGCTTGCAGGTGAATCCAAAGATTCCACATGGCAGTTGGATATCGATAATGACGGAATGAAAGCTTCTCTGCAGATCGAGCCAGGTTATCATATTACACGTACGTTAATGGATACAGAACCCAATCCCCGGCTTATGCTGCGTGTTGCCCAGAACAAGAAACCGGCTGCTATTGATCCGCAAGAGATATATCAGCAGCTGCGCGCGAAAGAGATTACCTTCGGCATGGATTCTTCCATGATCGAATTGGCATGTCGTGCGGAGAAAGCCGGTCGATTTGTTATTGCATCTGGACAACCTGTTATACATGGACAAGATGGTATATTTGAGCTTCAGACTGATGCAGCTGCCCGCAAAGTGCAGCCAAAGCTGCGGGAGAACGGTACGATTGATTACCGGGAGACCAGAGAGTTTCCTTCTATTCTGGAAGGAGAACGGATTGGTACTATTATACCGTCGCAACCGGGTATAGATGGCAGGGATATTTACGGTAAAGTCATTTTGGCACCTGTTGTGCATGACATTCAGATTATACCAGGCAAAGATGTACAGCTGTCCGAAGATGGACGAGATGCATTCGCACTCAAATCGGGTATGCCCAGCCAGACCCGGCAGGGACATTACGTCAAACTTTCCATGATTCCAAAGCTTATGCATAGCGGAGATGTTAATCTGGCGACAGGCAATATTCATTTCCGCGGTGATGTCGAGATCAGTGGTGCTGTACAGGATACGATGGAAGTAGAAGCCGAAGGCAATATTCGCGTTCGCGGGAATATTAATATGGCTCAGATTATGGCTGGCGATTCACTGATTGTCCATGCGAATGTACTCAGCAGCCGTATCATTGTGGGACAGCTGCAGCTTTTCTACGGACAGATGGCGCCGATGCTAATTTATGTACGCGAGCAGTTGGAACTGATGAAACAGGCTGTTCACCAAGTGAGCAGTGCCTCTGCCTTCAAAATCAATGACTTAGATCAGACTGGACTGGCACCATTATTCCAGGTTCTATTTCAGGGACGTTTCAAATGGATGATGGAGCAGCTGGAACGTCTGCTTCGGCTGGAAGAACAGTATCAATCTGCATTAAAAGAAGAATGGACCCGATATTTTCAGGAAATTCGCAATGGGTTTATGAATAAAGAGAATAGTACATTCCGTACAGCAGAAGATCTGGAGAGCTTTATCCGGCGTACCCACTATCTATACATTCTGGCTTCTGCTCCGGTAGTAGAGCGTAATTTTGCCAGACTGCATTTTGTTCAGAACAGTACAGTTCGCTGCGGCGGAGATGTAATTGTGGAAAAAGGGGCCTATAATGCCCATTTGCATTGTGAAGGTACACTCGAATCAACCGGAACGCTGCGAGGCGGGACTTATTTTGCAGCAGAAGGCATGGTTTTGCAGGAAGCTGGTTCTCCCGGTACAGGAACGACAAAGCTTCACGTGGATGCCAAAGCACGAATCAAAGCGGCTCGGATATTGGCAGGAACGACGATCCAGATCGGGGAACGGATTCATCAGTGTATGGAAGATGTAGAGCATCTGGAGGTTTGGCTGAATAGTAATGATCAGATCGTATGGAAAGGGAGGGAATAGCATGTTTACGTATCGTCTCGAATTAACCGGGCAGCAGATCACCGTCTATTGTGAAGGGGATATTGATATTGATGCTGGAGATACTTTTGAGGAACAGCTGGAACCGGAACTTGCAGAAGCATCCAGCGTTATCCTAAATCTGGGAGCTGTACAGTTTGTAGATTCATCGGGTATTGGACTGTTGATCAAGCTGGTGCAAGATCTGCAAGAGCAGGAACGCCAGGTATGGATTGAGCAGACACAACCGGAAGTAATGGAGGTATTCCAACTGCTACAGCTGGATGAGATTCTGGGCAAGGATACTTTTCGTTAAATGAAAGAGAAAAATGTCTATACGATCCCGCTCAGCCTACTGGGGATTGCCAGTCTGCTATATATGGGACTGGAAGGCAGCGGTAGTCTGGTTCATATCTTGCCCCTACTGCTGCTGATTGCCATACTGGATCTGTTCCCGGTCCGTCTGCTGAGCGGGGAGGAGTACAGCGGCAGTCTGGCTGGCTTTCTGATTTTGCTGCTGGCTTATGGACCGGTACCGGCTCTTTATGGGATTTTAATAAGTAATATGGTCAGCCATTTGCGCAGTGCAGATTTTATCTGGCGAAAGTTCAATATATTCCGGCTGCTGTCAACTCAAGGGAAATATAGTATATGCCTCTATGCTGCACATATGATAATGGAGCGTCTGGACGGCACCTCGATTTATGTGCAGGCTGGAGCAGGTGCTTTGACTTTTAGCCTGCTGTATATGCTACTGGCAGCCATAGTGAAGAAGACGATTAGTGGTATCCCGCTGCTTAACAATCTGGTGATTAAATGCAAGGAAATTGCAGTTCCTGTCGTACTCTGTACCATTATTGTTCCTCATTTTCTGGTGCACCTGTCACTGAATTATATGGTTTATGAGACGATTTATATTTTGCTTTTTCTGATGCTTATTATTTTTTTCTCGTATGGTTATATTCGTCAGGTCAGACTTCGCCGCCGGGGTGCAGAAGAATTTATTCGCATTGGAGAAATGCGCATTTCCAATCGGATGGAAGGACATGGTCATAATGTAGGCATTATCTGCGAGCATGTACTGGAGCTATTGGGATATCCCAAAAAAAGACGTGTGGATCTGATCAATATGGCAGCCATACATGATATCGGTAAAATGATGCTGCCGCTGGACATCTTGACCAAGCGGGGTGCCAGATCACTCAGCGAAGAGCAGCAGTATCAGTCTCATCCTGTGCACAGCTCCAAGATTGTGCTTAACGTCAGCGGAGACAAAAAAATGTCGGATTGGATTCTTCACCATCATGAACGATACGATGGCAAAGGGTATCCGGATGGGCTGAAGGAAAAGCAGATTCCGTATGAATCCAGAATTATTCATATGTGCGATCAACTCGAATATTTGATGCGTCATTTTGAGCAGGATGAGGAAGTCATTCGGCGGCTGGAAAATATGTCCCATAAGGAACTGGATCCAGAACTGGTCAGCCATATTCATACAGGCACGGTTGCCGGGTTAAGGCAGTATATGGTGTATATTGAGACACCGGGGGCAACAGAACTCACCTCTGTCATTGAGCCGGACAAGCAGCAGCATCGGGAATTATCCAGTATTACGGGAGGAACACGATTGCTGAAGTATATGGGTACTGGCAGCTTGCAAAGGCATGAGGATCTACCGTCTACCGTTGTCTATGATTTGGAGATACTGGCTGCGCGCGCCCTCGTATTATCAGAAAGTTTTTACGAAGTACTGGTCAGCCAAGGAAATACGTACGAAGCTCACTTCTATCCGGAGAGCGACTGGGTGGCTGTTGTGCTTAATGATATTACACCTGCACTTCAATATCGTGAAGATATGCACCTGCATACACTGCGTGCTTACAGAGACGTGATTCGGACTTTGTCCCACAGCAAGATTGATATCTGTCTGAAGTCCGAGGAGATTGTAGGGGAGCTGGGTGAGTGGATAGATGAGATGGAAGTTAATACACGTGCCGATGTTGCTTCCAGTCGTACACTGGTCGTTCAGCATATTCCGGAGGATTTTCGGCTGGAGCATTCCAAAAAGGTGATGAGTATCAAGCTGGCTGTCTCGGAAGCTGTGACCAATTTGATCAAACACGCTGAAGAAGGCAAAGTGGCTGTTTATCAAAAAAGTGGCTGTTATCAAATTTATATTACCGATCATGGATCAGGTATTCCGTTGCATGAACTGCCCAAAACGATTCTGATTTCGGGTTATAGCAGTAAAAGCTCATTGGGCAAAGGGTTTGCATTGATGTATGCTTCTGCAGACCGGATTATGCTGCATACGAGTCCGGAAGGCACAGCTATTTTGCTGGAATTCAACGAAATTCTGGAACAGGCCATTTGATTATTCGACTGCAGAATGATCAAATGGCTTATTTGTTGTTCATCATTTCTTAAGGCTATGAGGATCGTGATTTCCTTTTGGATTTCGGGATTTTGCTAACTGCTGTATTGGATATATTATTTAAGATTCTTACTTACTGGCTATTACATAATCAGGCAGTTTTGACGAAAAATAAGTATACTGACTTCGGAGGAGAGCTAATGAGCAGCATATTAATTGTTGATGATTCCAAATTGAATGTAGCATTTATGGAGAACGTACTGAGAACTGCGGGATATGAAGATGTACAAAAAGCAACCTCAGCAGAGGAAGCTTACCAGATTCTAGGAATTTATAATAATCAGCCACCACGCAAAGCCGCGTCGGTCGATCTGATTTTGCTGGATATTGTTATGCCGGAGATCGATGGTATTCAGGCCTGTACTTTTATCAAAAGTCTGCCGGTCTATCAGGATCTGCCGATTATTTTTCTGACTGCAGACCGTGTTCATTTCAAAGAAGCATTTGGTGCGGGCGGGATGGACTTTATTGAAAAAGGTGGTCCCGACTATGAACTGCTGGCTCGTGTACAATCTGCTATTCGTCTGAAAAAGGAAATGGATTCCCGTAAAGCTTGGGAAGAAAAAGTACAAAAAGATCTGCAGCTTGCCAAACATCTACAAAACAGTGTGCTGACTCCTCCGCTAATCGAACCGGGTATTCAGATTCATAGCAGTTATTTCCAATCCTCGGAAGTATCGGGAGATATGTTTTACTGGAAAATGTTCAACAATCGTCAATGCGGTGTACTGCTGATCGATGTACCTGGCAGTGGTATCGCTGCTGCGCTAATCAGCATGTCCATCCGTTCACTGCTGGATGGCATTGTTGGGATGTACCGCAAGCCCAAGGAAGTATGTGCCGAATTGAACCGTCAAATGCGTATGCTGTTTGGTAAAACGCGTCGAACTGCTTATTTTACAGCAATTTATATGCTGATTGACCTGGACAAGAAACAGGTGGAATACTTCAATGCCGGTCATACACCGGGCATGCTGCTTGCCAGCGATGGGCCGGGAGCAAGACTGAATGTCACAACAGATCCGGTTGGTATGAATGAAAATGTTAATGTAAACACGCAGACACTGGAATATGACGATGCTACACGGATCGTTCTATATACCAATGGGTTGATATCCCGTCCGGGTAGTAATCCCAAAGTAGTAATCGGTGAATTGGAGCAGTATGCACACAGCCTGCTGGACATCGATAACGAGAAATTCCTGACCAAATTAGCTCGCCTAAGCCGTAATCAGGAAGATCTGTGTATCGTATCCATTAACCTGGATCGCACTGCAGAATAATAAGCTATATACAAGACAAACGACTGCTCTCGTATGATAACGAGACAGTCGTTTTTTTGTTGACTATTTTGTGAAATCGCCTGCTTTATGTGCCAGTTTTTTCGGCTAAATAGGATGGGATGGATAGATTACAGCTCCAGATCAGAGCCGTTGGAAGCAATAACCTTTTTGTACCAGTCAAAGCTCTTTTTACGACTGCGCTCCAAGGAACCATTGCCTTCATTATCACGATCAGTATAAATATAACCATAGCGTTTGCGCATTTCACCGGAAGAAGCGCTGACAATATCAATCGGCCCCCAGCTGGTATAACCGATAATTTCTACGCCATCCTCAATTGCTTCACGCATCTCGGCGAGATGATGCTGCAGATAATCGATTCGGTAATCGTCCTGTATGATGCCATCATCAGCCGGTTCATCTGCAGCGCCCAATCCATTTTCCACTACAAATAATGGTTTCTGGTAACGGTCATGCAGCTGATTAGCTGTGATGCGGAATCCTTTTGGATCAATAGTCCATCCCCATTCGGATGCGCTCAAATACGGATTGGACACCGAACCAAATACATTGCCTGCAGTCATATTTTTGATCACTTCCGGATCGGTACTGGTTGTACGACTGGAATAGTAACTGAATCCGATATAATCCACAGTATTGCTTTTTAGAATTTCGGCATCTTCCGGTTCCATCACAATATCCAGCTGATGATCGCGGAAGAATCGGCGTGCATAACCCGGGTATTCTCCGCGGGACTGAACATCGATAAAGAAGTAGGATTCGCGATCTTTTTCCATACCCTGGTACACATCCTCGGGATTACAGGTATACGGATAAAAGCTGCCGGCAGCCAGCATACAACCGATCTGTGCATCCGGAATCAGCTCATGACAAGCTTTGACAGCCAGTGCACTGGCAACGAGCTGATGATGGGCAGCCTGATACTGAATCTGTTTCACATTATCGCCTTCTTTGAATACAAGACCAGCCCCGAGGAAAGGAAGATGCAGCAGCATATTAATCTCGTTAAACGTCATCCAGTATTTCACTTTGTCCCGGTAGCGTTCCAGTACAGTACGTGCATAAGTCTCAAACAATCCAACCAGCTTGCGATTGCGCCAACTTTCATATTTCTCGATCAGATGTACTGGTACATCAAAATGAGCCAGAGTTACAACCGGCTGGATATTATAGTTGAGTAATTCATCGAATAGACGATCATAAAAGGCAAGCCCAGCTTCATTCGGTACTGCATCTTCGCCGGTTGGGAAAATACGTGCCCAGGAGATCGATACCCGCAGCGCCTTGAAGCCCATTTCAGCAAACAATGCAATATCTTCGGCATATCGATGATAAAAATCGATGGCTTCATGTGCCGGATAAAATTCTCCCGGCTGCGGAGTAAGGGACTCAATATACCCTCGCATCATATCGAATCTTTTCTTGCCTGTAGGCAGAAGATCGACTACAGTCAGTCCTTTACCATCTTCAAGGTAAGCGCCTTCAGCCTGATTTGCGGCAATAGCGCCACCCCACAAAAAGTTCTCTGGAAATTGTAGTGTTGTCATCGTTTTTCTCCTTTCGAATATATATAGAGTAGAGAGAGTTTGGGCAAATAAAAAACCTGAATCCTCCTGACAGCTCGTAAAAGCCGACAAAAGAATCCAGGTTATGCCCAACAGGTAACATCCCTGATCCATATTCATTTTCAATAAAACTCTAACAATCCTTATCCATAATGTCAATAAGAAAGCGTTTCATCTTTTATATGATCTTTGGTATTCACAAGAACAAGAGAGACAAAAATCCTGCTATTGGCTCTTCATATCATCTGCCCTGCATAACAAAAGCCCCTTCACCTACCAGAAGGTAGAGTAGAGGGGCTCATGAGAAACTATATTATGCTGGAAGTAATAAATTACTTAATTGTCGTGAATAATAGCCTGAATCTCTTCTACGTCATCGTTGATAATCAACTCAACCTGTTCCCGGAATACTCTCGCGTTGTATTCAGAGAACATATAACGCAGAATCGCTTCAATGAGATTGCTTTCAATCAGGTACTGACTGCGACCTTGCGCCCAGACCTCTGCTGTATAGCCTGTATCTTCTTCCCAGGCGAGCTGAACCGTTACGTCCGTCGGCTGAATGCCTTTACGTTCGGCGATATTCAGACATACTGCATTGATAATCTCATCCATGCTAAGCCGCATTGTCATTAACGTCTGTTGTAAGGGTCAGCGGATTTCTTACGCTGACGGATCATACGATAGATGCCGCGAGCTGCAATAAAGAGTACATAGATAGCAATCAGGTTAATCAGCAGGCCCATGAAGTTGCCCATAAAGCCCATGTTAGCGAACATGCTGCCGAATAGCATACCGGCCAGACCGCCGACCATCATGCCTGTAAAGAAGTTACCGCCACTGAAAAATCCGCGTTTGCCATTAGTAGCTGCTGTACTGCGGTTATTGGTAGTAGAGCGGTTGGTACTGTTAACGCTCCCGCTGTTATTATCCGCACGGTTCGGTGTATTGGTATATGATTTTGGCTGGGATTTGAATCCGCCGCCACCACGTCTTGCATCTGCATCACTGGCAAAAACGCCAAGGGATGCGAAAACGACTGTAAATGCCATGAAGATCATAAGCACTTTTTTCATTATGTCCATTATCCCCCTAGTTGGTAGTGTGTGTTTGGTTATTCTTACCGTAATACGTAATTACGATCGACCGGTTTCAGAATTTCCAGATAAATTTAAAATAAATTCGGTGGAGTAGATGGACCTTAGTGATGCTGGGGTTCGGAAGACACTTCCGGTGGAGCCGCATTTTTCAGCATATCGATTACCCATGTTGTCCATTCCATATTCGATCTTGCCGTTCCCAGAGCTTTTTGACGCAAAATATACAATCCAAAATCTTGAGAACCAAATTGATGGCTTTCGTCAGGCATTTTGTGAATTGCCTGTTCGAAATAATGAATTTGTTCCTGATAAAAAATAGATCTTTTGCGGAACAGGGCGAGTGCCGTGTCTTTGTCTGTAATCCACAGACAGAATGCTTTGAGCACCAGCTCATCCCGTGTGACCGGTTCACTGGCAGGCATTTGCATCCATTCATGCAGACGCTGTTCACCCAGTGGAGTGATCGCGTAGATTTTTTTGTCCGGTTTATCAGTTTGTTTTACCCATTCTGCAGTTAACAGTTGTTGCTCTTCCATACGTGAGAGCAGTGGGTAAATCTGACTGTGCTTGGCTTGCCAGAAAGGCTGAATTCTGAGCATCAGGTCATATCCGGATGAACGTTTGCGTGCAAGTAGTGCAAGTAAACCATACGATAGCGTATTCATAAGCAGTCTCTCCTATCTCTAAAACAGCGAATCGGCCGATTTAAAATAAAGTGTACACTACAACTGTATGCTTTCGCAAGAAACCGACGAACAAAATAGAAGAAAGCATACAAAAGTAAGTACACATCAGACAAAAAATAGTCATATTTAAGCTTACGGATGAAAAAGAAAAAAGATTCATTCCTTTTAAATAAATATATACAGTAGGTAAAAAAATAGCCCGGATGAATTCATCCGGGCTTTAGCAGTAAATCGGGTTGTGCTAATTCCTCATTATGTAAGGAGCCGGCTCACGATTTCTGCTACAATGATGTCTCTTGTTGGGAGTACCCATTCACGAGCAATTCCAATTGACCTGTTGCGGGGTCAATGATCATGCCGTGTACTGGTACATGGGGGGGAAGTAATGGATGATTCTTAATAATCTCCACACTGTTTATTACCCCTTGCTTTTCATTACCAAACCCTTGCAACCAACTTTTTAAATCAATTCCAGAATGTTCCAGTGTTGACAATACAGTTGGTGAAACACCACGTTCTTTGATTTCGTTAATCATATGATCGGCATTGAGTGCAGCCATCCCGCAGCCATGATGACCTACAACGATTACTTCCTCCGCCTGAAGCTCATAGAGCCCTACCAGCACGCTGCGCATAACACTTCCATAAGGATGGGAGATAACAGCACCGGCATTTTTGATGATTTTGGCATCGCCATTACGAATATTCATTGCTTTGGGCAGCAATTCGGTAAGACGAGTATCCATGCAAGTTAGAATAACGAGCTTTTTATCAGGAAAAGGGCTTGAACGATAAGCTTCATATTCTTTGGTCTGAACGAACTTTTCGTTGTGCTGCAAAATATTTGTAACTGAATCCATTGTAATTCCTCCTCATTAAGAACCTTAGATGGTGAACCTGGAAGCTTGGAATCATTAATCATCTGCTATCAGCGCATGATAATTTTTTTCATTACTTTTCCTGGACAACCATGTATTATTTTCTCATGTAAACGAGTAGATTTTACACCAATTTGCTCAGTCTGTAAATGTCTTGATTCCAAAATATTAAATTATGTAACATTGATTATACGGTTTGAAAAACGTATCATCAAGATGGATAAAGTTACAAAATACAAATAACGAGGTGGACCCGATCATGGAACAAAATGTAGAACAGGTATTAAGCTCATTCCGTCAGCTGGTCCGCAAGATCAGCAGCTATCATGAAGCACTTGGCCTGCTGGGCTGGGATCTGCGTACTGGCGCTCCGCGCAAAGGTGCAGAGATGCGTGCAGATACGATCGGGATGCTCTCAACAGAAGTATTCAAGCTCTCCATATCCGAAGAAATGGGCGGGTATATTGATTTTCTGTCTCGTTCGGACGTATTCGATCAGTTAAGTGATATCGATCAACGCTCTGTAACTGAATGCCGCAAGGAATATGAGCGCAGTCAAAAAGTACCACCTGAAAAAATTCAGAAATACTCCAGTCTGACGACACATGCCCAGACGGTATGGGAAGAAGCCAAACATAATAACGACTTCAAGGGCTTTGAACCAATGCTGGCAGAAATCGTGGAGATGAATCGCGAATTTATTGATTATTGGGGTGTGAAAGACACTCGCTATGATACATTGCTCGACATGTATGAGCCGGACATGACAGTAGCCAAGCTGGATGCTGTATTTGACCGTTTAAAATCCCGTCTCGTTCCCTTGTTGCAAAAAATTCAGGAATCCAGCGACAAGCCCGATAATTCATTCCTCAAGCAGGAATATGACCTGAAAAAGCAGGAGGAAATCGGTTTGTTCCTGTTGGAGCAGATGGGTTATGATTTCCAGGCAGGACGTCTGGATGAGAGTGAGCATCCTTTTGCAACAGGACTCAATCCGGGGGATGTGCGTATTACCACGCATTATTATCCGGAAGATCTGATGAGCGCTATTTTTAGCTCTCTGCACGAGGGCGGTCATGCGCTGTATGAACAGAATATCTCGGCAGACCTGGTAGGTACGCCACTGGCAACGGGGACGTCAATGGGGATCCATGAATCCCAATCCCGCTTTTGGGAAAATGTTGTAGGCCGGAGCCGTGTATTCTGGGATCATTATTATGATAAGCTGCAATCCTTGTTCCCCAAGCAGTTGTCTGGTGTAACCAAAGAACAGTTCTATCGTGCTGCCAATGTAGTAGAGAACTCGTTGATCCGTATTGAAGCGGATGAGCTGACTTATAATCTGCACATTATTGTTCGTTATGAAATCGAGAAAATGATTTTCAACGAGAATCTGGCTGTTGCCGATCTTCCACAAGTATGGAACAGCAAATACGAACAATATCTGGGTATTACGCCGCCAAATGATGCACAAGGTATTCTGCAGGATGTACATTGGTCCGGCGGCGACTTTGGTTACTTTGCTTCGTATTCGCTAGGGAATATGTATGCGGCCCAGATCACTCAGACTATGCGCAAAGAGCTACCTCAGTTTGAGGATTGGATTGCGGCAGGTAATCTGCTGCCGATCAAGGACTGGTTAAGCGACAAAATTTACCGTTATGGCAAGAGCAGAACACCATCCGAATTGATTATGGCCATTACTGGTGAAGAGCTTAATCCCGATTATCTGGCTGATTATCTGGAGCAGAAATATACAGAGATTTATAAGCTTTAATCATCCAATTTTTAGGTGTAAATGTATTAATTTATAATAATCATCTCTATATTATAGTAGGAAAAAATCAGAAACATCGATTCTTTTCCTAAAGTCAATAGGTCTGACTATTGAGTATGGTTTCATTGAATATGTAACTAATTACCTATCGATTTCGAATGAAAAGTTTGAATAGAGATGTGGATTTAACTAGAGACCCATATCTATGGCAAAGCCTTTCTCTCACAGTTATGCAGGTGTGAGGGAAAGGCTTTTGCTCCTATATCCACATTGTAGGATGCGATGAAATCAAGTAGGATAGATGTTATATGAATTTGGATAAATATCATCTGGGTAAAGTAGGTCATTCGGCTATGCAGGATACCCTTTTAACAGATGTATTATAAATAAATAGATAAATACTACTAAGAGAAGAGTGTAAGGAGAGAACAACCGATGGGCTTTCGCGTGATCAAGACTGCCATTGCTGCACTGCTGGCTGTTGTTGCAGCAAGCACGCTGGGAATCAGCAGCGCAATGTCGGCGGCACTGCTCGCCATACTGGGAGTAGATGTTACACGCAAACGCAGCCTTCAGACCATATCAGCCCGTTTTTTTGCATCGTTGATTGGAATGGTATGTGCGTTTGTTTTATTTTCTATTTTTGGATTTCAGCACTGGGTATTTGCATTATACATTTTGCTGGCTTTTCCGATTATCACGCGTGCAGGATTCAGCGGAGGGATTGTAACCAGTTCGGTGATTGTCGTCCATATTTATAACGGTGGGTTGTTAACAGCCCATGCGATGCTCGTTGAAGTGGAACTGCTACTGATTGGACTCGGATCGGCGGCTATTGTCAATCTGGTATACATGCCAAATCCGTATAAACGTCTGAATGCTATTCGCCGCGAAGTGAATGAGCTGCTATCCCAGATGTTTGAACAGATTGCCCGTACTTTGCACGAGCCTGCCTATGTATGGGATGGAGAAGAAGTGATTCAGGCGACTGCCAAAGTCGAACAGGGGCATACAGCGGCCAAGCGTGAGCTTGAGAATCAGATGCTGCATCCCGATGAATCGTGGATTGTGTACTTTTATATGCGCAAGCAGCATCTGGACTCTATTCAGAATATGATGCAGCTGGTTGCCCAGGTATACAGCAAGATGCCTCAGGGAGATCAGGCTGCCCAGATCTTCGAACAGCTGGCACAGGATGTCAAAACGCCTTATTACACAGGCAAGACAGAAAAGCTGCTTTTACAATTCGAAGAAGATTTCAGTAAAACGAGGTTACCGGTTACACGTGAAGAATTCGAAGTATATTCCGCTATTTTACAGCTGTGCAGGGAGCTGGAACAGTATCTCAAAATTTCTAAGCGGGATAAAGCAAGAAACCCCTTGCTAACTCAGGATAATAAGGTAAAATAAGGATAACGCTATAGGCATAAGCTATCACCTTTATTACATTTGGTGATAGCTTTTTTGCTAAAAACTTTCATCCGTTTTGGTAAAAAGTTAAATTTTATTGACCTGTGGAAGATTATGAATATAAAATGATAACAATCTTATGAGGAATGTTTACATTGCGTTAAAGTTTGAGATGAGGGGGCAACCAGAATTTTGAATACAGAACCGGTATTACAAATCAAAGATCTGACGGTGTCTTTCCGCATTAAGGATGAGTATTATCCAGCTGTTGACCAGCTTGATTTAACCATCAACAAAAATGAAGTTTTGGCTATCGTAGGTGAATCGGGTTGTGGAAAAAGCGCCTTGGCACTTTCTCTGACACGACTGCACGATACCAAAAATACACGGATTGATGGAGGACTCATTTTTAAGGGTCAGGATCTGAACAAGCTGTCACCTGGACAGATGAACAAAATTCGCGGCTCGGAGATTGGTATGATTTTTCAGGATCCATTAACGGCACTTAATCCGCTAATGACAATCGGCAGGCAGATTGAAGAGAATCTGGATTATCATACAACCTTGTCCAAAAAGGAAAAAACCAAACGCATTTATGAATTGCTGGAACATGTAAACATTACGAATCCAGAACGTGTATACAACCAGTATCCACATGAATTGTCCGGAGGTATGCGTCAACGTGTCATGATTGCTATCGCGATTGCCTGTCGTCCTTCGTTGATTATTGCCGATGAGCCAACAACTGCACTGGATGTAACGATTCAGTCCCAGATCCTGGATCTGCTGAAGCAGCTACAGGCGGAGACAGAAGCCGGTATTGTATTAATCACCCATGATCTGGGCGTTGTTGCCGAGATGGCGGATCGGGTAGTCGTTATGTATGCGGGAGAGGTTGTAGAGGTTGCCAGCGTAATGGATCTGTTCAACAATCCGATGCATCCGTATACACGCTCATTGCTGGCTTCGATGCCGGGCGCCAATGCGGGACAGGATCAACTCCATGTTATTCATGGACGCGTTCCATCCTTGCAAAATATTCCACGTGGTTCATGCCGATTCTCGGAACGTATTCCTTGGATTCCGCAGACGGCCCATGCACAGAACCCTCAGTTGGACGAAGTGAGTCCGGGACACTGGGTACGCTGCTCATGTTATCAGCATTTTCATTTTGAAGATGAAGGAAAGGGGCTTGTAATGGATGGCGTTGCTGGAGCTAAATAACCTCAAAGTGCATTATCCGATTCGCGGCGGCTTTTTCCAGCGTGTAGTGGATCACGTCAAGGCAGTAGACGGCGTGTCAATCCAGATCGAGCCTGGCACTACATATGGATTAGTTGGTGAATCGGGTTGTGGCAAAACAACAACCGGACGCGCGATTATCGGTTTGAACAAAATAACAGACGGAACGGTTACGTTTGAAGGTCAGGATCTGACCCGCATGGCCCACAAAAATCAACATCCGCTGCGCAGGGATATTCAGATGATCTTTCAGGATCCGTATTCTTCACTCAACGGTAGAAAAAGAGTTATGGATATTATTGCAGAGCCTTTGCGTAATTTTGAGAAGCTTAGTCCCGACGAAGAACGGCGTCGCGTTCAGAATCTGCTCGACCGAGTAGGATTGAATCCCGAGGCGGCTTTCAAATATCCGCATGAGTTTTCCGGGGGACAACGCCAGCGGATCGGAATTGCACGGGCGCTAACACTGAATCCCAAGCTAATCATCGCGGATGAACCGGTATCGGCACTGGATGTATCGGTACAGGCACAGGTACTTAACTTTATGAAAGAGATCCAAAAAGAATTCAATCTTACGTACCTGTTTATCAGTCATGACCTTGGTATTGTTCGTCATATGTGTGATGAGATCGGAATTATGTATCGTGGTCGCCTGGTTGAACAGGGAAATACGGATGACATTTACGAGAATCCACAGCATATTTATACCAAACGTCTGATTACAGCGATTCCAAACATAGACCCGGCCCAACGCCAGGAAAGTGCACGGACAAGACAGCAGATTATGGTGTCATATCAGCAGGACCTAAAAGAGCTTATGGATGCGGAGGGCAAGCCGCTGGCTTTGAAAACAATCAGCCCATCACATCAGGTAGCACTACCGTAACGTAAAGGGGATAACTATTATGTGGAAATTTACGCTTCGCCGTATCCTGATCATGATTCCCCAGCTGTTCGTGCTCAGTGTATTGATCTTTTTTGTAGCCAAAGCGATGCCGGGTGATGCGCTCAGTGGAGCTATTGAAGCCAATCCAAAGGTAAGCGCACAGGTTCTGGAAGAACAGCGTGAGAAGCTGGGACTAAATGATCCGGCCTGGGTACAATACGGCCGCTGGCTCGGTAATTTATTCCAGGGTGATCTTGGTAAATCCTATGTACATAAAGTAGGGGTAACCGATCTTATCGGAAGCAGACTGGCCAATACCTTTTATCTGGGTGTGGCGATTCTGATTCTGACTTATGTGATTTCGATTCCGCTGGGCATACTAAGCGGAAGGTATCAGAATACATTGCTTGATAAGACGATAACAGGTTATACCTATCTCAGTTTTGCGACTCCAATATTTATTTTTTCTCTACTCATGTTGTTCGTGTTTGGCTTCCGGCTCGGCTGGTTCCCAACAAGCGGAAGTGTGGATGTAGGCGTGCAGCCTGGTACATGGGCTTATGTTGTGAATAAGTTCTATCATCTGATCTTGCCGGCATGTGCAGGTGCGCTCGTTAGTACAACAGCGACAATCCAGTATCTGCGTAATGAAGTCATTGATACACGACTCAAGGATTTTGTAAAAACAGCACGTTCCAAAGGTGTACCGGAATCCAAAGTATATTCCCGTCATATCCTGCGTAACTCGCTGCTTCCGATTGCTGCTTTTCTGGGCTATGATCTGACGGCTGTACTGGCAGGCAATCTGTTTATTGAATCCATTTTCGGTTATCCGGGACTTGGTCAGCTGTTCTTGCAATCTATTACACAACGCGATTTCTCCGTTGTTACAGCGCTGGTTATGTTGTCTGGCCTGCTCGCGCTAATCGGTACTCTGTTATCTGATCTTATTCTGAGCTGGGTGGATCCGCGTATTCGAATGGGTTAAGACATACAGGTTAACCAGCGAATCTAACCATTCAATATCTGAATAAGAACGGAGGAAGAGACACATATGGGTATGCGTGTAGAGACTGTTGCACCTATCGAAACGATTCAAAAATCGCCTTCAAACTGGTCTATTCTGGGGCGAGAGCTGCTAAAAGACAAGATGGCGATTGGTTCACTGATCTTTCTGTTTTTGTTCCTGATTGGCATATACGGTTCGATTGCACTAATTAATCAGGATGAAGTAACCAAAATTGATCTGATGGCTATCCAGGCTGCTCCAAGTGCGGATCACTGGCTTGGAACCGATGATGCCGGACGTGATATTTTTGGTCAACTGGTAATTGGAGCACGTAACTCATTTACGATTGGCTTTATGATTACGATCTTGTCTGCGGCGATTGGACTGACGATTGGTCTGATTGCAGGATTTTTTGGTGGACTGGTAGATAATGTGATTATGCGTTTTATTGATTTTATTCTGGTACTTCCTTTCCTGATGCTGGTCATTGTTTTTGTGACCATTATTCCTAAATATGGAGTCTGGGAGTTTATCGCTATCATGACCGCTTTTCTCTGGGTCGGCAAAGCAAGATTGATTCGTGCCAAGGTGCTGGCGGAACGTGAACTGGACTATGTTCAGGCTTCCAAAACACTCGGCACGCCCAACTGGAAAATAATTACATTTGGGATATTGCCTAACCTTAGCTCTATTGTCATTGTTAACCTTACTCTGAATCTAGCCGGTAATATTGGTATTGAGACAGGGTTGTCTTACTTAGGTTTTGGTCTGCCTGATGGAACACCGAGTTTGGGTACATTGGTGAGCAGTGCAACCAACCCTGTAATATTGGAGCAATATTGGTGGATGTGGTTACCGGCATCGCTGCTGATTCTGGTTTTGATTTTGGCGATCAACTTTATTGGACAGGCACTTAAGCGTGCTACTGACGCCAAGCAGCGATTGGGATAATAAATTAGAGCTGTATATTCAAAGGAGGAAGGTTTATGTGGGGAAGTAAAAAGAAAAAATCAATATCCATTCTGTTGATGTCTATGGTTCTGGTATTATCTGCATGTAACAGTGGCGGCAATTCGGCTACACCAGCTGCAGATGCACCAAAAACGAATGAAAGTGTCAAGGAAACCGGTAAATTTGCCAGCAAGACTTCGAATAGTGCAGCATCTATTCAGGGTGGTATTCTGAACTATGGACTGGCTTCGGATACTCCTTTTGAAGGAATCTTGAACCCTACATTTTATGAAGGGAATCCTGATGCCAATGTAATGCAGTTTTTCTATCCTCCACTGTTTGCTACTGATAAAAACTTTGACATTATTGATGGCGGCGGAGCAAATATCAAGCTATCCAATGAAAATAAAACAGTTACAGTCACTATTAACGACAAGTTGAACTGGACAGATGGTAACCCGGTTACAGCAGAAGATTATGCTTTTGCTTTTGAAGTAATCGGTAATAAAGATTATGAAGGTGTTCGTTATGATGCGTTGATGATGAACATTGTTGGCATGGAAGATTACCATGCAGGCAAAGCCAAAACTATTTCAGGTATCAAAATCCTGAATGATAAAGAAGTACAGATCGACTTTATTACTGCTACACCTTCGGTTAAGTCTGGTCTATGGAGTTATCCGTTGGAGAAAAAAGTATTTGGAGACATGAAAATCGCCGATATGTCGGCATCTGATCCGGTACGTAAAAATCCAGTTGGTTATGGAGCTTTTAAAATTAAGTCCATGGTTACAGGTGAATCTGTGGAGTTTGAAGCCAATAAAGATTACTTCTTGGGTGCGCCAAAACTCGACGGTGTACATTTGAAAGTAGTAAATCCAAATGTTCTGATCGAATCTCTCAAAAAAGGCGAAGTGGATTATGTAGATGGTTTCCCTGTCAGCTTGTATGACGAGAAAACAAATCCTACAAATGTTGAATTCCTTGGTCGTCAGGAACTTGCTTATAGCTATCTAGGATTCAAATTAGGTAAATATGATAGTGCTAAAGGCGAAAGTGTAATGAATCCTAATGCCAAAATGGCAAACAAATCTCTGCGCCAAGCTATGGGTTATGCGATGAATAATGCGCAAGTAGGCGCGCAGTTGTATAAAGGATTGCGTACACCTGCTACATCATTGATCATCCCTGCCTTTACCAACTACTATGATTCCAGTCTGGCAGGTTATACCTATAATCCGGAAAAAGCAAAGCAACTCTTGGATGAAGCAGGTTATGTAGACAAAGACGGTGATGGACTGCGTGAAGATCCAAAAGGGCAACCGCTTGTGATTAACTATGCTGCTATGAGCGGTGATCCGGTATCGGAGCCAATAGCCAAATTCTATATGCAGAACTGGAAAGATGTAGGTCTGAATGTTCAGCTGATGAACGGACGCTTACAGGAATTCAATTCCTTCTATGATAATATTAAAGCAGACAACCCGGATATTGATATTTTCAGTGCTGCCTGGGGTACAGGAAGTGATATTGATCCATCGGGTCTGTATGGTCGTCAAGCAGCATTCAACTATTCCCGTTTCACTAGTGAAGATGCAGATAAGTTCCTGAAAGAAGGAACTTCACCAGAAGCATTTGATATTGAATTCCGCAAAAATGCTTACAAACAATGGCAGCAGCTGATGTTTGAAGAAGCTCCAGTTATCCCGACGTTATATCGTTATGAACTGCAAGCAGTTAACAAACGTGTTAAAAATCTGGATATTAGCTATGATGCAAGTTATGATACGCTGGCAAAAGTTGAACTGTCCGCTGACAAGCCAGTAACTCAATAATCCAGTATTTCAATTAAAGAAATAACAGTACAATCATAAGATTCAAGCAGAAAGGATCGGGAGCTAGGCTTCCCGGTCTTTTTTGCATTTCTGCGCTGGATCGGGCTGGTTGCTGAGTATTATTTTATATAAAAGAAACAGTGAGCTTTTGATATGAATTGCGAATAATAAATCAAAAAGTAATCATGGTAAATCGAAAAGTAATTTAAAAAAGCATTAATCTATTTGCATCACCACCGCTCTCATTTCATGAGTTCGGGAAGCGTAGAACTTTTTGGGTTCTTTCGTTATAATAGATAGACGAACACGCATTTGCATAGTCTGGCAGCCCGGTACCGGTGCAGTCTTACTATTTTAATAGTAGAAAAAGGTTAAACATATAGCACAACATAGCAATAGACAAACAGGTTCATTTCAGAATTCATACAGAAATACAGGTTGGTTTGGAGGGGCATAATGAGTCAATATACACCAATGATGCAGCAGTATCTGCAGATTAAACAGCAGGCTGAGGATGCATTTTTATTTTTCCGTCTCGGAGATTTTTATGAACTGTTTTTTGATGACGCCATTCTGGCTGCCAAAGAACTCGAGATTACGCTGACAGGCAAAAATGCCGGCGTACCGGAGCGGGTACCGATGTGTGGAGTACCTTATCATTCTGCAGAAAACTATATTCACCGTTTGATTGAGAAGGGCTACAAAGTCGCTATTTGTGAACAGGTAGAAGATCCCGCAACTGCCAAAGGGATCGTTAAACGCGAAATTATTCGGGTCGTAACTCCGGGTACCATGATGGAAAGTAAAGCACTGAGCGATAAGGCAAATAACTATATGGTCTGTATCACTGAACAGGAAGGTAAAATGTCTTTGGCTGCTTGTGATTTGTCCACCGGAGAACTGCATGTCACTTCGGCATTATCTTCACAGGAATGGCTGCGTGATGAGCTGGGATTATATGAGCCTTCCGAGATCATTGGACGGATTGACCTGATCGATGAGGTGTACAAGCAGGCTTCGCAGATGGGCCGTAAAGTGCTTTATACCGAGTGGGACAAATCGCGTGAAGAATTAGCGCGGCGCCAATTTGGGGAAGCGGTCTGGGCGAGGCTGGATGAGGAGCGGCAGGCTTGTATTGCGCTGTTGATTGCTTATCTGAGCGAGACACAGAAGCGTTCGTTGGGACAACTGACACATATTAATGCCTATGAACCAGAAAATTACATGATTCTTGATCCATTTACCCGTCGTAATCTGGAGTTGGTGGAGACGGTACGCGAGCGTTCCCGCAAAGGAACCCTGTTATGGCTGCTGGATCGCACAGAGACGCCAATGGGTGGACGTCTGCTACGCCGCTGGATTGATAAGCCGTTATTATCCCGCCGTCTGGTAGAGGAACGTCTGGAAGCGGTAGACAAGCTGCATCAAGGGTTTATTTTACGGGATGATCTGAGAGGTCAGCTCAAAGGGATCTACGATCTGGAACGTCTGGTTGGACGTATGGCTTTTGGGACGGCTAACGGCCGGGATATGCTTGCGCTGCGGGATTCATTGCTGCGTATTCCTGATCTGCGTCAGCTGTGTGAAGATTCACCATCCAGTACATTGCAGACGGTTGCAGCGCAAATGGATGCCTGCTCCGATCTTGCGGAAGCGATTGGTTCGGCGATTGTCGATGATCCACCGATCTCGGTACGGGATGGAGGATTGATCCGTCAAGGTTATCATGAGCATCTGGATGAGCTGCGTGAAGCAAGTGTGAATGGCAAGCAATGGATTGCTGAATTGGAAGCTGCAGAACGTCAGGCTACAGGCATCAAGTCGCTTAAAATCGGCTATAACAAAGTGTTTGGCTATTATATCGAAATTACACGTTCCAATCTGGGAACGCTGCCGGAAGGTCGTTACGAACGTAAGCAGACGCTGGCCAATGCCGAACGATTCGTCACTCCGGAACTGAAGGAAAAAGAAGCACTGATTCTGGAAGCTCAGGAGAAAATGGTCGATATCGAGTATGATTTGTTCACTGATCTGCGTACACGGGTATCCAATGAAATTGCCCGTCTAAAGTTACTGGCTGAGAAAGTGGCGGAGATCGATGTCTATCAGTCTTTTGCAACGGTCAGTGCCGAGCGTTCCTTTGTGAAGCCTGTATTGACAGATCGTTACGATCTAGTGATCGAAGATGGACGGCATCCGGTAGTGGAAGCGGTAATGGATCATGCGAGCTTTATTTCCAATAGTACGGACATCACTGAAGAAGAAGCCAATATTGTATTGATTACCGGACCGAATATGGCTGGTAAAAGTACCTATATGCGTCAGGTCGCTCTATTGTCGATCATGGCACAGATTGGCTGCTTTGTACCTGCGCGTCAGGCAGAAATCCCGATGATTGACCGAATCTTCACCCGGATCGGGGCAGCGGATGATCTGATTGGAGGCCAAAGTACCTTTATGGTGGAAATGGCGGATATCCAGGTCATGACCGAACGGGCTACGCGGCGCAGTCTCATTATTATTGATGAGTTGGGTCGCGGAACTTCAACGAGTGAAGGTATGGCGATTGCCCAGGCAGTTATTGAGTATGTTCATCATGAGATTGGCTGTAAAGCATTGGTATCGACGCATTTCCATGAGCTGGCTCATCTGGAGGAGACGCTGGAACATTTGCGTAACTTCTCGATGGCAGTCAAAGAAAGCGGCGACAAGGTACATTTCCTGCGCAAGCTGGTCCCTGGTGCAGCCGGTAGCAGTTATGGCATTTATTGTGCCCAACTGGCCGGATTGCCAGGCAGCATTATCGACCGGGCCAATCTGCTGCTGGATCGAATGGAACAGGCGGCTACGATCACAGTCGTAGCGGATGACAACAACGCTGAACTTGCTGGTGCTAAAGCAGTAACCCTACAGAATACCAAAGAACAAACTTCACAATCAGCCGAAAAAGCAGCTTCTTCGGAAAAGACAGATTCCGTACAAGAATCGGCCTCAAGCTATCTTTATGAAGAACGTCGTTCGCCAGCTGGAGAAGGAGTACCTGTACTGGCAGTTGGCAGTTTCTCTCCGGAAGATACAGACCAATCTAGAGTCAGAGCCCAGCAGAGTACTGGCAGTCAGCAGGAAATTGTACAACTGTCTATTTTCGAAGAGGAAGAAATTCCTCAGCCGGTGAAAATAAAAGAAGATCCGGTAGCCCGTCAAATTGTCCACCAGATTCAGAGTGCGGATCTGATGAATATGACACCGCTGCAAGCAATGCAGCTGCTGAATGAACTGAAAATGAAAACGATGCGTTAAATCGTCTATAGATAACAAATACAGAATGAATATTATAGTGAATACAACATCCAGATAGCCGGGAGGAGGAAAAGTCATGGGTCAGATTCGTGTGCTGGATGAACATATTGCCAATCAGATTGCAGCTGGTGAAGTGGTAGAGCGGCCTGCCTCTGTAGTCAAGGAACTCGTCGAGAATGCGATAGATGCGCGTTCTACTCGTATTGATGTCCATATCGGTGAAGGCGGATTGGAATCGATACGAGTACATGACAATGGGCAAGGGATTGCTGCTGATGATTGCGAGACGGCTTTTTACCGTCATGCGACAAGCAAACTCGTAGATGATCGGGATCTGTACCAGATTACAAGTCTGGGCTTTCGCGGCGAAGCGCTGCCGAGTATTGCAGCGGTCTCCAAAGTAGATCTGCTGACCAGTGCTACTGACGACGGAGCAGGCAGACGTCTGATTATTGAAGGCGGCACACTGAAAAGCAATGAAGATGATGCTGCGCCGCGCGGAACCGATTTTCGGGTTAACTCGTTATTTTATAATACGCCGGCACGGCTGAAATATATGAAAACCGTCCAGACGGAGCTTGGACATATCTCGGATATTATGTACCGGATGTCGCTTGCTCATCCGGAGATTGCTTTTACCCTGCGTCATAATGGCAACCTACTGCTGCAGACGCCGGGTAATGGCGATATGCTGCAGGTAATTGCTGCAGTCTATGGTACATCAGCTGCCAAAATGGTGCTGCCGATTGAGCAGGATCATCTGGATTATCATATTAGCGGATATATCGGCCGACCGGAGATAGCAAGGGCCAACCGTAATGCCATGTCAGTCATTGTCAATGGCCGTTATATCAAGAGTTATACGGTCAACCAGGCTATTCTGAGGGCCTATCACACACTGCTGCCGATTAATCGTTATCCGCTTACTGTACTGCGCCTGACGATGCATCCATCACTTGTCGATGTGAATGTGCATCCGGCCAAAATGGAAGTGCGGTTCAGTAAGGAAGCTGAATTGATGATGTTTGTGGAAGAATCTGTGCGCCAGACGCTACGCCGGGAAATACTAATTCCTCATGCGACCAAGCAGACGATCAAGAGAGGCAGTAGCGAGTCGATTATTCAGGAGCAGTTTAATTTTAATCGTACAACGGCTGGACAGCCGGAGAGCAATCCGATAGAGCCGGACCAACAAGCGGGAGCAACTTTATTCATTCCCCGCGACTCTCTGCCCATTATTCAGACAGAACTGGGCGATTTGGATGCTCCTTATATGCCTCCTTTTGCGGATCAGGATATACCAGGTCCTGAATTACAGAACAATATGGATCTACCAGAGAATCGTTATCAGGATCAGTCTCCAACTCAAGGCGCAAACATCGAGCAATCCCAACCTACAACAGGAACATCTCAGGCAGTTAATCCTGCAGGATGGTCTCGTACCGATTCTCTGATATCCGAAAAAGATTCTGAGCAGGCAACAAGAGGTTTGAACGTATCTGCCAAGCAAGAAATACAGGATCCAATCAAGCAGCAAACGAATCCCACAGAGAGTTCGCAACCGACTTCTGGTCATACAGATAGTAAGATAAAAGACTCTGTTGGCACAGATTCGCAAAAATCTGCTAAGGCGGATTCAGGTTCGCTTAAGGCTGCGCAAGTCGATCTTCCTGTTTATGAAAATAACGGATCTTCTGCCGGTCAGTCAGCATCTGCTTTCCCGAATGCTTCGGCTCATCTGCAGCCGTCTTATACAGATGCGCAGCAGGTTAAAGAACCTTCGTATGCTCGTGAGTATAATCGTGCAGCTTCCAAAGCATCATCTCGACCACCACAACGGGTCAGCGGAGCAAATCGCAGTATTCCGGCAGAGATGATTTATGGTACGGCTGAAGATCCTGGACTGCCTCAATTTCCGGAAATGAATCTAATCGGTCAGCATCATGGTACGTATCTGATTGCACAGAATGCAGAAGGACTTTTTCTAATCGATCAGCATGCTGCCCATGAACGGGTCAATTATGAATATTACTATGAGAAGTTTGGTCAGCCGGAGTCAGCATCCCAGGAGCTTCTGCTGCCGATTACGCTGGAGTTTACGCGTGCCGAAGCAGACAAGCTCAAAGATCGTCTGCACTGGTTTGAACGAGTGGGTGTATACCTGGAGCATTTTGGCGGTCAGACCTTCCGGGTGCGTGCTTATCCTTATTGGTTTCCCAAAGGAGAAGAAGCCCGTGTTATTGAAGAAATGGCAGAATGGGTACTGAGCGAGCGCAAGATTGATCTTGCCCAGCTGCGAGAACAGGCATCTACGCTATGTTCATGCAAAGCATCCATCAAGGCCAACCAGCGAATTACCGAGGCAGAAGCGCAGGCATTGCTGGATCGTCTGGCTGCATGCAGACAACCATATACCTGCCCACATGGACGTCCGATTGTGGTATCTTTCTCCAGTTATGATCTGGAAAAGATGTTCAAACGGGTCATGTAAGCGAAG
Organism: Paenibacillus shenyangensis; assembly: GCF_000346635.1. Lineage (NCBI taxonomy): Bacteria > Bacillati > Bacillota > Bacilli > Caryophanales > Paenibacillaceae > Paenibacillus > Paenibacillus shenyangensis. Next base: position 235,283 of record NZ_AOIG01000008.1, on the reverse strand, counting down.
TGTAAAGAAGAATGGAGAATGAGCAATGATAATTACAACAGGCGATGATGCTTCACCGGCTACCCTGCAGCGTGCACAGCAGCTGGCAGCAGAATTCGCTGTATCTTTTGTTCCGAGGCAGGGTCAGTCGATCGCCAAGCTGGCTGCCCGTCACGGAGACCGAGACGTTATTGTACTGGTCGAAAATGAAGCGAGACTGGTCCGTCCGGGCGAGTCTGCGATGTTTTTCCATCCCAGTATGGCTTTTGTACGAGCCAAACGTTTGCTGCGTAATGATGAAGATCCGATGATAACACTTTCGCGTCTACAACCAGGAGATAGCGTACTGGATTGTACAGCCGGCCTGGGATCGGATTCACTTGTCTTTTCACTGGCAGCCGGGCCGGAAGGGCAGGTTACCGCCCTGGAAAGTTCTGCTCCGCTGGCGGCGTTGTTAAAAGAAGGGTTGCGTATTTATGCAAGCAATCTGGAGCCGGTTAATGCGGCAATGCGGCGTATTCAGGTAGTACAGCAGGACCATAAGACCTATTTAAGCCAGTTGCCGGATAAGAGTGTAGATATTGTCTATTTTGATCCCATGTTTCGTGAAGCATTGCATGAATCTGCCGCTATAGCTCCGCTACGTGGATTTGCCAACGACCATGCGCTGGATCCCGAATCAATCCGCCATGCTGTGCGTGTAGCCCGCAAAACCGTTATGCTTAAGGAAAAATGGGATAGTCCCGAATACGAGCGTCTTGGTTTTGAACGCATTCGGCGCAAAAATTCCAAAATTGAATACGGAGTGATTTATCTATGAATCCGGCAGTAGAAAAGCCGAAATTACTCGTTCTGGTCGGCCCTACAGCTGTAGGGAAAACAGCGATCAGCATTGAGATTGCCAGAAGATTTGGCGCGGAAATTATCTCCGGTGATTCTATGCAGGTATACCGTGGTATGAATATCGGTACGGCCAAAATCAGGCCTGAAGAAATGAATGGTATTCCCCATCATCTGATCGATATCCATTCGCCGGATGAGCCATTCTCTGTGGCTGAATTCCAGCAGCGCTGCAGAGCGTTGATTCCGGATATTGCTTCCCGGGGCAAGCTGCCTTTTATCGTTGGAGGTACCGGTCTATATGTAGAATCTGTCAGCTACGAGTTCCAGTTTAGCGAGAATGGAGCAGATGAAGCGTTCCGTCAGGAACAGACTGATTATGCGCTTCAGAATGGTGCCCAGGCGCTGCATGACCGTCTGGCAGCGGTTGATCCGGAATCTGCTACCCGACTCCATCCCAATGACCAGAGACGTATTATACGGGCGCTGGAAGTGTATCATATGACTGGAGTGAAACTTTCGGACCAGTTATCCCGGCAAATGAAGCAGTCTCCCTACCAGTTATGTATCGTCGGTTTGACAATGGATAGGGAAATGCTATATAAACGTATTGAAGCGCGGATTGATCAAATGCTGGAAGAAGGCCTGCTGGAAGAAGTACAGCATCTGCTTGATCAGGGATATACTCCCGGTATGGTAGCCATGCAGGGACTGGGATACAAAGAGATTGCTGCGCATCTGTCAGGCGGTGTACCGCTGCAGGAGGCTGTCGTACTCCTCAAGCGCGATACGCGCCGTTTTGCAAAGCGCCAGCTGTCCTGGTTCCGTCATATGCAGGATATTCACTGGGTGGATGTGTCGGATACGAATCATAGCGAACAGCATATCGACAAAGTATATGACATCGTAGCAGGAAATTTATACAGAGACAGGGAATATACTTCAACAACTTAATTTGACATTCAGCTTAGCCAGGTATCATATTCGTATTACAATTGAGCATTTGCTAATGCTGAATTAATAATCATTTGGGGGTACGGTCAATGAACAAGTCGATTAATATCCAGGATACTTTTTTAAATCAACTGCGCAAGGAAAATATTCCGGTAACTGTGTATCTGGTAAATGGTTTTCAAATCCGTGGTACAATCAAGGCTTTTGACAACTTTACCATTATGGTAGATAGTGAAGGACGCCAGCAAATGATCTACAAACATGCGGTTTCCACCTTCACACCATCGCGCAACGTATCCCTTATGCAGGATAACCAGAGCGAAGGCTGATGCAAAAAACGAAACCTTTACGCTTCATATAGCGTCTTAATGAAGAGAAAGAAACGGACAACCTCTCCAAAAGGGTTGTTCTTTTCTTTCCGTTAAAGGGGTTCAATTTGTTTTACCGAAAGGGAGTCAGAATAAGATATGCCTAGACAGAATCTATCCCGCAGTGACAAAAATCAACCACCTAAAAGAACAAGACCGGGACAATCCAAGCCCGCGCCCAAAACAAAAAAGAAAAAAATAACAGCCAAGCGCGTGTTCTGGACGTTGTTCGGTGTAACAGCTTTGGGTGTTTTTTGTGCACTGGCCGCCTATCTGTTCATCATGGTAAGCGGGGAAAAAATCTACAAAGCAAATATCGATAAACTTGTGATCAACGAACCAACCAAAATTTATGATCGCAACGGTACGCTGATCCTCGAACGTTCTGCACGTCAAGGTGATCCGGTCAAGTATGAAGACTTGCCTCCAATGCTGGTTAATGCTTTTGTAGCTACCGAGGACAGGCGCTTTTTTGATCACCAGGGGGTAGACTTGTGGTCGGTCGGACGTGCCGCAGTTAAAGACGTCATCGCGCGATCTGCTGTAGAGGGTGGTAGTACCATTACCCAGCAGCTGGCCAAAAACGTATTCCTGAATGATGACAAAACATTTTTCCGTAAAGCAACCGAACTTTCGATTGCGCTCGCGATTGAGCGTGATAAAACCAAGCAGGACATTATTACAACTTATCTGAACCGTATCTTTTTCGGACGGGGAGCTTATGGGATCAAAGAAGCCTCCGAGACGTATTTTGGTACAAGTGATCTCAATAAGCTGAAGCTGTGGCAGATCGCTACACTGGCAGGACTTCCAAAGGCGCCTTCACGTTACAATCCGTTGACCAATCCGGATTTGTCAACAGAACGCAGAGCGGTTGTACTGCAGCTAATGGCGGATCAGGGCTATATCACAAAAGCCGAGGCAGAAGAAGCCAAAGCGGTAGTGTATAAGAGTCCAGCCAATAGTTCGAGTAAAGAGTCGCATTATCAGGCCTTTGTCGAATATGCAATGCAGGAAGCTGAGGATGTCACCGGATTATCTTCGGATGATCTGACACGCGGTGGATACAATATCTACACCACGATGGATGCCAAGGCCCAGCAAACGCTGGAAGATGCTTTCAAAAACAAAGATTTGTTTGAGAAGAGTGCAGATGACGTTCCGGTACAAGGATCCATGGTTATTGTAAATAACGATACCGGTGGTCTGGTCGCTCTGCTGGGTGGCAGAAATTACCGTGAAGGTGACTTTAGCCGTGTTAACAGCCGCAGACAGCCCGGATCGGCATTCAAGCCGATTGTATCTTATGCTCCGGCACTGGAATCAGGCAAATTCACACCGACATCGCAGCTGAGTAATGAAAAGCAGTGTTTTGGCAGCTATTGCCCGAGCAATTTGCATGGTTATTCCGGTACGGTCACTATGGCCGCAGCACTGGAAGATTCCATTAATATCCCTGCAGTATGGACACTCAATCAGATAGGTGTAGATACCGGCGTTAATTTTGCCAAGTCACTTGGTTTCAAATTTACGGACGCTGATCGTAACCTGGCGATTGCACTGGGGGGACTGAGCAGCGGTACGAATACGCTGGAAATGGCTCAAGCCTATCGTACTTTTGCGGATGGTGGTAATTACACACAAGCTTATGCCGTTAAGAGTATTACGGATAATTCAGGCAAAGAGATCTACAAAAATGCAGGAGAGTCCAGCGAAGTCATGAGCAAACAAACAGCAGACGAAATGACTTCGATGCTGCAAACCGTTGTCACCGATGGTACAGGTAAACGGGCACAAATCAATCGTCCGGTAGCCGGTAAAACAGGTACCACACAGCATGGTATCGAAGGACTGCGCAGCAGCGCCAACCGTGATGCCTGGTTCGTGGGCTATACCAAAGAATGGACAGCCGCTGTATGGATGGGCTATGACAGACCGGACCGCAATCACCTGCTGAATGAAAGCAGTGGGCGGGCAGCAGCAATGTTTGCTGCAGTTATGGGTCCGGCACTGGAAGGTTATCCGGTGCAGAACTTTGATGCACCGAAAGTAACTGAGCCGGTTCAGCCAGTACAACCGGTTGAAGAAGAACCGGAGACTCCAAAAGTAGTAACAGGTCTATCCGCTTCTTATGATCAGGATAATCAGGCAGTTGCTCTTTCCTGGTCTGGTGTAGAAGGAGCTTCAGGTTATACCGTATACCGTAAGGAGAGCACGGAATCGAAGTTTACTGCTATATCCAGCGGATCATCAGGGACATCACTGCAAGATGGCAGTATTACCCCCGGTGCAACTTACGAATATTATGTAACAGCAACCACTGCTGATGGCGGTGAATCGGATGCTTCGGATACGGTACAGATTACTGTAGATCAAGCACAGGAGGAACCTGTAGAGCCGCCTGTTGATAATCCGGATGGCGTAGTGCCGCCAGAGGGAAATCCGGCGACCCCACCTACAGGTGAAGAAGGAACCGATAACGGCGAAGGCACAGAAAACAATAATGGTAATAACAATAATGGAAATGGTAACGGTAATGGGAATGGAAACAACGGCAACGGTAATGGAAACGGTGGGCCGAACGGCACACCTCAGACACCAACCGATAATGGAGGAACTACCAATCCGACGACTACGCCGGGCAACGAGGGAACTCCTACCGATACAACCACACCATCTACTGGCGTTACCGATCCTGCTGCAGCCACTGGAGATACAGCGAATACCCAGGGAGATACAGCACCAGCAGATACCCAGTAAGACGTAATTTCAAAAGCCTCCAATCTTATCGGTTGGAGGCTTTTTGAGTGATACGCGCAAATATGCTATTCTGAAGTTACTTTGTAGGAAAGGGACACTTCCATGAAACGTAAATTTGCAGATAGAGCGAACTGGCGGCGCGTAATTCAGCGCAGCTATACACGTCGATACGTAAATAATAGTATTTTCACCGGATATGTGACACTGTACCATATGAGTCGTCTGCGCGAACCGCTGTACAAAATTTATGGAGGGCGACGTTTCTGTATCGCAGCAGCGGAATATTCGTGGATGCAATATTATCCCGAAAACGCCAATTATGTCGTCACTGCCATGTTCGATGACAAGCAGGAGATTATTGAATGGTATATCGATATTTGCAAAACGCAGGGAGTGACCGATCAGGGGGTCCCCTGGTTTGATGACCTGTATCTGGATATTGTTGTCATGAAAGACGGACAAATTTTCCTGTTGGATGAAGATGAGCTGGACGATGCACTGCGTCGACGGGTAATTACCGAGCAGGATTATGAGCTTGCTCATCGTACAGCACGCAAGTTGCTCAAACAAATTGATGCCCATGCTTTTCCATTATTCTCGTTATCCCTTAAGCATCGTCAGAGTCTGTTCAACAGAGATCATCGCTAGATTGACCAGTGCACCAACCTATATCCGGCAGCTCAGATAAGATGGTACAGGCTGTCCGGATAAAGGTATAACCTCAAATAGTATGACTTCTATGGAACCGATTCATCTGCAGCAACAATGGTAAATATACATCAAGTACATCATTGCCCAATGAAGCGGGTGCTAAAAGCAGAACAAAGGGAAAGCATTCCTGTGCTGCAAGGCCCGAGCCATTATATATCACAAGGAGCAGGATAATATGAAAAATGAAACTCACGATACACAGACTGAGCAGCAGGCGAGAGCCATACTGGTCAGTCTATATACCCAACAGGATAAAAGAAATGGTGTAAATGCGGAAGGTTCGATGGAAGAACTGGTCAGTCTGGCAGAAACCGCAGGCGTAGAAGTATTGGAGCAGTTGACCCAAAATAAGGAAAAACCCGATTTTCGCTGGTTTATTGGTAAAGGTAAAGTAGAAGAACTACGCATTCTGGTAGACGCTTTGGAAGCAAATACCGTCATTTTTGATCAGGAATTATCCGGTGCGCAGGTACGTAATCTGGAAGAGCAGCTGGATGCCAAGATTATTGATCGCACTCAGCTGATCCTGGATATTTTTGCCCAACGTGCAAAAACACGTGAAGGTATCCTGCAGGTAGAGTTGGCACAATATAATTATCTGCTGCCTCGTCTATCAGGACAGGGCAAAAATCTCTCCCGTCTGGGTGGTGGTATTGGTACACGTGGTCCCGGTGAGAGCAAGCTGGAGATTGATCGTCGTCATATTCGTACTCGTGTAACAGAGCTAAAGCGTCAACTCGAAGAAATTATGCGTCACCGTACATTGTATCGCGAACGTCGTAAAAAAACGGGAATCGTACAGGTTGCGCTGGTTGGTTACACGAATGCTGGGAAGTCTACACTGCTCAAGCAGCTGACGGATGCAGATGTATATATCCAGGATCAGCTGTTTGCGACATTGGACCCTACTTCACGCAATCTGGAACTTCCAGGAGGCAAAGAGATTGTGCTGACCGATACGGTTGGATTTATCCAGAATCTGCCGCATGATCTGATTGCTGCTTTTCGGGCCACTTTGGAAGAAGTAAATGAAGCTGATCTGATCCTTCACGTGGTCGATGCTTCTGCGGAGCGAAGAGACGAGCAGATGCAGGTGGTCGACGAGATTCTACAGGAGCTGGGTTCCGGTAACAAACCACAGGTTATTTTGTATAACAAAATTGATCTATGTACTCCCCAACAGCTGGAGATGCTGCCTGCCGATCAGACTCATCTGCGTATTAGTGCCTATAATGAATCGGATCTGGAAGCTGTCAAAACGATTATTCAGGATCAGCTGGCAGGAGGAACACGCATTTATCGTATTCCAGCAGAGCGGGGGGACCTGATTTCGCAGCTGTATACGTTCAGCAGTGTCATTCATCAGGATTATGAAGATAATGATGCTCTGTTTACGGTGGAGATCAACCAGACGGATTATGATAAATTTGGTTATCGACTGCAAGAATATGAAGTGAAGTGACAGAATTACGACATTTTAAATAGCGACTTTCCCTCACTCTACCTTTCCATGTAAAATATGAAGCGTGAAAGTTTACATTTTGTAGCGTACTTCTCATGAGACGTTGTGTTAATGGGAAGAATATAGTGTGAATTTAGCTAATCGTATAACTTTGTGGTAGAATGATGGAAGATGAATACACTGATAGCCCGCCTTATATGTATAAGGGCGGGCTATCATTATGGGGAGAGACAGAAATGGCAGTTTTCGATACACAGATAATGAACTGGTCCGAACAAGCTGAACAGATGATAGGTGAAGCTGTCAAAGGAATGGACCAGATTGTAGATACCAACCAGTGGAAAGTAATTGAAGCTTTTCAAAAACATCGCGTGAGTGATTATCACTTCGCCGGTTCGACAGGGTACGCTTATAATGACCGTGGAAGAGAAGTGCTAGACGAAGTATACGCTGAAGTGTTTGGCAGTGAAGCTGCTTTGGTACGTCCGCATTTTGCTTCGGGCACACATACGATTGCTACAGCTCTATTCGGTGTACTTCGTCCCGGTGATGAGCTGCTTTATATTACAGGACGACCTTATGATACACTGCACAAAGTAATCGGCAAACCCGGCGATGGTAAAGGTTCATTGGCTGACTTTGGGATTACTTATCAGGAAGCTTCCTTAACCGAGGATGGACAGGTGGATTGGGAGCAGGTGTCTTCCCTAATTAACGAGAAGACACGAGTAATCGGGATCCAGCGCTCGCGTGGATATGATTGGCGCTCTTCCTTTACTATTGATCATATTGCGGAGATGGTACGCCGAATTCGTGAATACCGCGAAGATCTGATTATTTTCGTTGATAACTGTTATGGTGAATTCACAGAGACACGCGAACCGACAGAAGTAGGCGTCGATCTAATGGCAGGCTCGCTGATTAAAAACCCCGGTGGTGGTATTGCCGAGACCGGTGGTTATATTTGCGGCAAGCGTCAATATGTAGAACTGGCTTCCTATCGGCTGACGGCTCCAGGTATTGGCAGTGAAGTAGGGGCCATGCTGGGGACTACACGCGGTATTTATCAAGGATTATATATGGCACCTACTATTGTGGGGCAGGCACTGAAAGGCAGTATCTACGCTGCAGCGATGTTCGAAGTAGCCGGATTTAACAGCAAGCCCGGCTGGAACGAACCGCGTACCGATTTGATTCAGGCAGTATCGTTTAAGGATGAGCAGCAGCTGATCGCGTTTGTACAAGGGATTCAGCGAGCAGCAGCGGTAGATAGTCATGTGGTGCCGGAGCCATGGGATATGCCGGGCTATGAGCATCCTGTTATTATGGCTGCAGGTACATTTATCCAGGGAGGAAGTTTGGAGTTGTCTGCAGATGCACCAATTCGTGAACCCTATATTGGTTATATGCAGGGCGGCTTAACTTTTTCTCATGTGAAGCTGGGGGTACTAATGGCTTTACAGACGATGCTGGAACGTAAATTATTATAATTTTTGTTGAATCTTTTCTCTACGAGCTTTCTTCTTAAACGGAATATATTGATCTCGCCAGATTTGGATAAAATTAAGATAAATGAATGATCTGATCAAATGGATAGACAAAAATCGTTATATCTTCGTTTTGAACAATATCATCAGTAAATTACAAAGTATGAACTGTTGAGTAGAGAAAATGTGTCACGAAATATCCATAGACCATATAAGAATAACGCTATAAATAACACAAATTTCGAGGTTTATTAATTTCATGTTAACTGAACATAAAATTATTGTGAGTAAACTTAACATGTTATTGACGCTTGATATCAGGATATGTACAATAGGATACAGATAACTTAAAAGTGAATTGGAAGGTTGATGAATATATGGGTGATGAAATTCGGAGAAATATGGCGCTGTTCCCTATCGGGATCGTAATGAAGCTGACAGATCTGTCAGCACGGCAGATCCGTTATTATGAACAGCATAATCTGATTGTACCAGCACGTACATCAGGGAATCAGCGTTTGTTTTCTTTTAATGATGTAGAACGTCTGCTGGAAATTAAGGCTTTGATCGAAAAAGGGGTAAATATTGCAGGGATCAAGCAAGTGATGAATCCGGTATCCAAGGAATCGGAGGAGGCTACAGTGATCACGGCAGATACGGAAGAGCGCCGCAGGGAATTGTCAGATTCGCAACTTCATCGTATGCTTAAACAGCAGCTTGTCACAGGCAAACGTCCTGGACAGGTATCACTGATCCAAGGGGAATTATCCCGGTTCTTCAATAAAAAATAAAAAGAGCACAGAGGAGAGGGTAACGTGAGTTATACAAAAGACGATATTTTGCGTATTGCCAAGGAAGAAAACGTACGATTTATCCGCCTGCAATTTACTGACTTGCTGGGTACGATCAAGAACGTCGAAATTCCTTTGAGCCAGTTGACCAAAGCACTGGATAACAAAATGATGTTTGATGGTTCCTCTATTGAAGGATATGTACGTATCGAGGAATCCGATATGTATCTGTATCCGGATCTGGACACATGGGTTATTTTCCCGTGGGTAACAGAGAACCGGGTAGCACGTTTGATTTGTGACGTCTATATGCCAGACGGTACACCGTTCGCTGGTGATCCGCGTGGTGTTCTGAAGCGTAACCTGAGAGAAGCGGAAGCGATGGGCTTTACCGAAATGATGGTTGGGCCAGAGCCGGAATTCTTCCTGTTCCGTACAGATGCCAATGGTAATCCAACCGAAGAGTTGAACGATCAGGGCGGTTACTTCGATCTGGCGCCAACCGATTTGGGCGAGAACTGTCGTCGCGAGATCGTTATTACGCTGGAAGAAATGGGCTTTGAAATCGAAGCTTCCCACCATGAAGTAGCTCCGGGACAGCACGAAATCGACTTCAAATATGCGAACGCACTGCAGGCAGCTGACCAGATTCAGACATTTAAACTGGTTGTTCGCACAATCGCTCGCCAGCATGGTCTGCATGCGACATTTATGCCAAAACCATTGTTCGGTATGAACGGATCGGGTATGCACTGTCACCAATCCTTGTTCCAGGACGGTAGTAATGCATTCTATGACGAATCCGATGAATTGGGTCTGAGCCAGGTAGCACGTCATTATATGGCAGGTATCCTGCGTCATGCACGTTCTATGGCAGCAGTAACCAACCCGACAGTAAACTCTTACAAACGTCTGGTGCCTGGTTATGAAGCACCTGTATATGTAGCATGGTCTGCAAGTAACCGCAGCCCAATGGTTCGTATCCCGGCTTCCCGTGGTCTGAGTACACGTATCGAGGTTCGTAACCCGGATCCTACAGCCAATCCGTATCTGGCGCTGGCTGTTATGCTAAGAGCCGGTCTGGATGGTATTGACCGTCAACTGAATCTACCAAAACCAATCGATCGTAACATCTACATAATGACCGAAGATGAGCGTATCGATGAGGGAATTCCAAGTCTGCCAGGCGATCTGAAAGAAGCTCTGCATGAATTGCTGCGTGATGATGTAGTTGTTACTGCACTTGGAGAGCATGCAACGGCTCACTTCTATGAGCTGAAAGAGATCGAATGGGATATGTATCGGACACAAGTTCACCAATGGGAACGCGACCAATACATGACACTGTATTAATTTTTGAAAGCTCTGGTACTGCCGATTTTCCGGCAGCCAGGGCTTTTTTTATAAAATAAAGTGTATTCAGACAATAGTTCATTTCCGTATAGGGAAATGAGGTCATCTGTCAGTTTACAAATCAATAAGCTCCATAAAGACGATGCCTATAAAAGCATCGTTTTTTAATATAGCCAATTATAAAAAAGAACCAAACAATATTGCAGGGAAAATATATATAAGAAAAAGAGGAAATTATAATAAAGTAATTCTTGAAATTTCTTTAAATTAAAAATTATAGAGGGTAAAATTATATAATGGTGTTAATACCTTAAATACCAATTTATTACATATATCAATTCCTATATATTCTTTACTATACAAAAGGAGGGTATTAGATATGATCAATGTACTGGTTGCAGATGATAACAGGGAATTTACGCAAATGCTGTCAGACTATATTTCGAATCAGGAGGATATGCTTCTTGCAGGAATGACTTACAACGGGGAGCAGACCTTGCAATTGATTGAAGATCTAACGGAACCACCGGATGTTGTGTTACTGGATATCATTATGCCACATCTGGATGGATTAGGTGTATTGGAGAGGCTTCCGGATATGCATATCATCCCCAAGCCCAAAGTGATTATGCTTACCGCATTTGGACAGGAGCAGATAACTCAGAGGGCATTGGAGCTGGGAGCCTCTTATTTTATGCTTAAACCTTTTGATCTTCAGGTATTAGGGAGCCGGATTAGACAGCTGGCAGATGTACCGGCAAGTGAGAGAGCAATGCGGCCACCATCAGCTGTATCGGTGTCTCGTCCTACAACTACACCGGCAGTGACTAATGTCAGCAAAGAACAGCGTTTGGAGGCATCTATTACCAGAATATTGAATGAAATCGGTGTACCTCCGCATATTAAAGGTTACCAGTATGTCAGGGAAGCTATTGCAGAAGTATATCACAATATTGATATACTCGGATCAGTAACCAAAGTGTTGTACCCTCAAATAGCAGAGAAATTCAACTCCAATCCAGCCCGGGTAGAACGAGCAATCCGCCATGCCATTGAAGTGACCTGGAACCGGGGAGATATGAGCCATATGAGTCATCTTTTCAATTACGAAATTAATGTAAGTAAAACAAAGCCAACCAATAGCTCTTTTATCGCGGCCATTGCGGATAAGCTGAGAATAGATCATAATATTTTTCCTTAGAGGGACAGTGAGTAATTCAATAATCACTATTATTCACACTGCTCTCTATCTAAATCAAGAGAGGTTAGTATAAGTGCATCTAGTATTATATTTTGATGCTGATCCATTTGTATTCAAATAATTGCATAAACATATTTCTGAGATGAAATAAAACATTACGATTTGAGATGACCGGCCCTATTTTGAACGATATAGATAACTCTGCGGTCAGTGCGGGTAATAAATGACTGACCACTTACTGCAGCATCAGTCGGACAAACAAAGGAGGCATTTCAATGGACAAGGAAGTCAGGAAGCGTCTGGTTACTATTTGTGAGATGCATATCAGCAATCTGGAGGAACAACTGCGCAAGCTGTACACGATCGAGAATCCGCTTCGTGGAAGCGATGTAGCTGGCGGAGAAATTATTGATGTAAGAGTAGAATTGGAGATTTGCAGACGATTGGAAGAAATCTACCAACGCATTGATATTGATGGAGCTAACGAAGGCGAGACCTATGATATGTACCATTCCTATTCTTTCCATACTACGAAGGCCAAAGAAGTATTTGAAGCAAGAAAATTAAAGCTGGAATTACAGCATACTGCTGAGATTAAAAATATTAATTTGTTATTGGAAGGGTTCATTTTGGAATTGAACAGACTGCACAAGATGTAACAGAATAAATGGCAACAAAAAAAGACTCCTGAGAGGAGTCTTTTTTGTGTTATAGGCAAGTTCATCAGAAAGATGAACTTGCAACAAGATTAATCATACCGCACAAAGTCGCATAATTTGCCTATCCCAACGCTTAGTGCAGGTTGCGGAACAGACCTACTACTTTACCGAGGATCGTTACACGAGTCAGACGAAGAGGCTCGTACATCGGGTTCTCCGGCTGCAGACGAATATGATCTTTTTCTTTGTAGAACGTTTTGACAGTGGCTTCGTCTTCCTCTGTCATGGCAACTACGATATCGCCGTTATCAGCAGTCTGCTGTTGACGAACAATAACAAAGTCACCATTATGAATACCGGCGTCAATCATACTGTCTCCGACAACGGAAAGCATAAAGATCTGATTGTCACCTGTAAATTGTTGCGGAAGAGGGAAATAATCCTCGATATGTTCAGTAGCAGTGATCGGTACGCCGGCGGTAACTTTGCCGATAATCGGTACACGAGACACAGTCTGCGCGAACAACAGATTATTTTCGGTTTCTTCCTGACCCAGCAACTCGATAGCACGAGGTTTAGTAGGGTCGCGGCGGATCAATCCTTTTTTCTCCAGACGATCCAGATGACCATGTACAGTAGAGCTGGAAGCCAAACCTACAGCTTCACCAATCTCACGGACGGACGGCGGGTAACCTTTGAGTTTAACTTCATTCCGGATGAATTCCAGAATTGCCTGTTGGCGACTTGAAATCTTGGACATGCCGTATCAACCCCAATACTAGTAACGTTTGGAAAAAGTATAACATAGAACTTCCGTTCGTACAAACATAAGTTCTAAAAGCCAGCAACTATTTCCCAAGTGAAGCAAAGCAGTTAATCCAGCCATTCAATAGTACCGGTATCTACTGCTGTATCCAGCATACACTTCCTTTTAAAAAAAGCGAACGAAAGTTCGTAAAAAGATGTTGATCAAAACATATGTTCGTGTTATATTATTGACGTAGAAACAAGAACAAACGTTTGGGGTGTGGTATTCATGTTAAAATACAGTACATACAAAAGTATACACAATCAGCCGGAGCAGCAGGATCAGTCCGCCGCTTCCATCAAAAACGATACTCAACATACACCTGCTGCATCAGAGACTCGCAAAACAGCGCGAATCGCATCTTCATCCATTCCATCTGCACGAATAGAAAAAGGGCTTACCGTTGATGCCTGGACCTATGCTTCGGAGCCAATCGAAGATACCCGTCAACAACGTAAATCGGCTTCACAGCCCAAAAGCGCTAAAAAATCCCTTCGTCAAAAAACACTTAATCTGATCGAAATGACTGTACAGAAATCAAAATGGAAATCCAGTGGACGTCTACTGATTTGTGTACTGTTTGCTTCTATTGTTTTATATGGGGGTTTTCAGCATCTGGTGATTGCTGATGAGGTGCCTGACAATGAACAGCATGTTATTGTCAAAAGTGGCGACAGCCTATGGGCAATTGCTTCCCGATATAAATCGGATGAAACGGATATTCGTGATTACGTGGATGAAATCCGTAACCATAACCAACTGGCCTCTTCCCAAATTCAGAGCGGCGATGTACTGGTCATCCCGTATGATTAACTAGTATATTTATAGGATATTTCTATATTGATATATAAAAGGCTTGTCAGGCTCTAATAGCCTTGACAAGCCTTTTTTTCCATGTCAAAGTTAATAAAGATAAAAATGGGAGGTTAGTCATGGACATCGATGTACTGATTGCACGTATTAATGAATTGGCACGCAAAAAAAAGGACACCGGTCTGACCGCAGAAGAAACCATCGAGCGGGATGAACTTCGTGCCGTCTATCTTGGTAATATCCGCCGCAACTTCCGTCAGCAGCTGGACACTATTGAATGGGTTGAAGATGCTGAAGACGGTACGCAGGGCAAACGCTGATCTGCAGCATATTGTCCAGGATAGTTCACACAAATAAGATGGTATTGTTAGATCTTCATTTATAATAAGATGCAACAACCATACAGGGATGTCATAGCTGATCATGGCTGGACATCCCCTTTCATTTCAATAATTTCCAAAATGTAAGCGTGTTGAGATTGTTAAATCGTATATCAGGGAGCGATCGATTGCGGTTCAATCAATCTGAATATAGAACAAACATCTTTTATATTTTATTTAGGGGGAAATCGCATGTCCCGTTCCTGGGAGAGGCAAGTCAAACGCAACACCAAGCAGGTCAATGCCCGCCGTAAAAAATCTGGTCAGAGCGAAGTGGGTAGCAAGAGTACCAAAGCTTCCGAGTATACTACTTACAAAGGCCGAAACTTCGTATTCCCGGCTACCCTGGTACTGTTAGGGCTGGCTTATGGAGCAATGGGGCTGATGTATCCTGCTTCTATGGGCAGCACCGTACTATTTATTGTAACGGTAGTGATGTATCTGCTGCTGGGAGTTATCTTGTATCTGCGCAGACCGTATCTAAAAGTTGGCAGAGATGCCGTAATTACGACCAAGTTCAATCGTGAGCGTCTGGTGACGGCAGCACAGATCAAAAAGATCCGTCTGCAAAAAAACTACGTGGTAATCGAGCATAGCGGTAAAGGTGGCGCATGGGTATTCGCGCGTACACTGAATCGCTATGATACCGATGCAATGGCTGTTCAACTGAGAACTTTTGCAGCAGCTAACCAGGTTACTCTTGAAGATAAATTGTAATACAGACTAAGGGGGATTTGATGTTGAGTATTAAAGCGGTTTTATTCGACCTGGACGACACCTTATTATGGGATGAACGCAGTATACAGGAAGCTTTTGAACAGACCTGTCTAACGGCACAGCAAGCGGTAGGCGTAGATGCCTCCGCTCTGGAACAAGCTGTACGCCGGGAGGCCAGAGCACTGTATGAATCGTATGAGACTTTTGCTTTTACTCAACAGATCGGGATCAATCCATTTGAAGGATTGTGGGCGCAGTTTTCGGCAGGCGAGCAGCCTGAATTCCGTCAGTTGCAGCAGCTTGCACCAATATACCGCCGTGATGCATGGCGACATGGATTAAGTGCGCTGAATATCCAGAATGAGCAGCTGGCTGACCAGCTTGCCGAGCAGTTTGTACAGGAACGTCGCAGTCGTCCTCATATATATGAAGAGACGCTGCAGATTCTGGGCGAACTGCAAGGAAAGGTCAAACTGCTGCTGCTTACCAATGGATGTCCTGCTTTGCAGCAGGAAAAGTTGGATGGTGTACCCGAGCTGACTCCATTTTTTGACCATATTGTGGTGTCTGGTGCATTTGGTAAAGGAAAGCCTGATCCGGCTATTTTCCATCATGCACTGGAACTTCTGGATGTACAGCCCCAACATGCATTAATGGTAGGAGACAAGCTGACTACAGATATCAAAGGAGCTCTTGCAGCCGGGATCAAAGCTGTCTGGGTGAACCGCAATCACAAGGTGAATGATAGCGAGATTCATCCCGATTACGAGATTGAGCGTCTGACTGACCTTCACGGGATCACTGCTCAACTGGTCTGATCTTTCACTGATCTACTGTATAACAACAAAACAACCCCCTGCGGCTTAAGTGCACAGGGGGTTATTTTGGTGAATATTTTTCTATGGTATCTGTAATCTCTGCTTTTGGTAAATGATATTAAAGCTAGCGATGATAACCAATTAGGCTTTTTGGAAGGATGAATCTGCGAATGGGTGTGCTACCCAGCCGTCGGTTTCTACAAACAAGCGAACAGCAACGATTTTGCGATTATCCACCAGTGTGAAGAAGTGAGGTGTATTCTCGGGCACAGAGATTACATCACCTGGCTCCAACTCTACATCAAAGTAACCATATTCCGGACTTTTAATGATGAAAATACCATTGCCGGATACAATCGCACGAATCTCGTCTTCGGTATGGGTATGAATCTCCTCGAATTTGGCGAGCTTGGCTTCGAGATCCGGTGTTGCTTCGGACAAAGTGATGACATCCCAGGTACGGTAACCACGACGTGCTGAGAGATCTTTGATTTCGGCATCAAATGTAGTCAGAACCGCCTGCTTCTGTTCATCAGTCAGCGTGAAATTCTCACTCAGTTCTGGAGCCATCTTGGACACATCCCATTTTTCGTATACAACTTCATGTTTGTTCAGAAACTCCAGGACGTTGTCATCTCCAGCAATTCGTTCATTGGTATTTCTAATTCTGATTTCAGCCATCGGATTACCCTTCTTTCATCATTTTTATGATGTATTATAAAAGAAAATGCTTTCTTTGTCGACACTTTCATTCAGAATTCATGAGGATCAGACTTCAAAGTATATTTAATGATCATAAAGCAAGATACAGTCATGTTCAACCGAGCAGCATGATAACTTGATTTTATATTTTTAAATAAGGGTATTAGAATAAATCAGGCATTTGTGCCGAATAATTTGTATAGGCTATGAACAGTGTAGGATTTAGTGACTTTTGGAAGTGCCCATATCGTGGTATTATAATAGAGTTGAGCTTGAATGATGTAAGATCCGTGATCGGTACCGGAATGGTTTTCGGGCCGTGACGGTAGAGATAACAAGCACAATCCTCCGAAGTTATCGGAGGATTTTTATTAAACTGCGGTAAGCCTGGATTGTGGGCCTCATTATGACGCTAATCGGCTTGCTGTGCAACAATACGCCAACATCATGAAACGCTATATATAGAGAGAAGGTTGTTTTGGTATGGAATTATATTTTCTGGGAACCAATGCAGGAGTACCCACCCTGCAGCGTAATGTGACTTCAATTGGATTGCGGCTCTATGAAGAGCGCAAAGCGCTTTGGATGTTTGATTGTGGAGAAGGAACACAGCATCAGATTCTTCGCTCTCAGCTCAAACTGAGCAAACTCGAGAAAATCTTTATTACTCATCTGCATGGTGATCATTTATTCGGATTGCCTGGGCTGCTGTCCAGTCGCTCCAATCAGGGCGGAATTACTCCACTGATCGTCTATGGACCTCCGGGAATTAAGCAATTTGTTGATATGACACTTGGATTGAGTCAATCGCGTATGGAGTATGAACTGATTGTTGAAGAGCATACAGGTGGAGTTGTTTTTGAAGATGAGACATTCCGTGTAGAATCGGCTCTGCTGGAGCATCGGATCGATAGCTACGGCTACCGGATCATTGAAAAAGATCGTCCCGGACAGCTCAATCAGGAACTGCTCAAGCAGTACGGTATTAAGCCGGGACCCATTTACGGAAAATTAAAAAATGGTGGTAGTGTACAGCTGGAAAACGGAGATACTCTGCATTCTCACCAGGTAGTGGGACAGCCCAAAAAGGGTAAAATCGTCACAATCCTCGGGGATACCCGTCCTTGTCCCAATGTAGAAAAGCTGGCGCAAGACGCCAATCTACTCGTACATGAAGCAACATTCAGTGACGATCTCAAAGAAACGGCACGCAAATATTATCACAGCACGGCTGTGCAGGCTGCCGAAGCCGCCAAAGCAGCAGATGTGGGCGAACTCATTATGACTCATTTTAGCTCACGCTACAAAGACGAAGACCAGCTTCATCCGTTGTTGGAAGAAGCGAAAGCCATATTTGCCAACACAGTGCTCGCAGAAGAACACAAACTATTTCCAGTGCATTAATCTGTTGATCTACCACCCAAGTTGCGGCAAGGTAAGCAAATCGTTTGCCTTATGCCGCAACTTTTTTTACAATGGGGATTGTGAGTAATAGAGAGGATGGCTTGAAGATGAGCAATCGCAAAGGATTACTGATTGATCTGGATGGTACACTTTATCATGGTGATCGGGTGATTCCCGGTGCAGCGGAGTGGATAAGCAGTCTGGATGAGGCAAACGTTCCTTATTTATATGTAACAAACAATTCTTCCCGTACAGCGGAGGGAGTGGCCGGGCATCTGCGTCATCTTGGCATTGAAGCTTCTGCTGATCGTGTATGCACTTCAGCGCTTGCGGCAGCAGCCTATATCGCTGCAGAGTCACCGGCAGCATCCGTATATGTAATCGGTGAGCCAGGGCTGCATGAAGCTGTATCTGAAGCAGGGTTGCATATTACCGGGGAAAAGCCGGATTATGTACTTCAGGGAATAGACCGTTCTTTTACATATGAGAAGTTAACCAGCGCTTTACGGCTGATTGGACAGGGAGCACGTTTTGTATTGACGAATCCTGATCTTCAGCTGCCTTCTCATGATGGATTGCTGCCTGGAGCAGGTACACTGGGCGCAGCAATTTCTGCAGCATCCGGTGTAGAGCCTGTTGTTATCGGCAAACCTTCTTCCATATTGATGAAATATGCGATGGAACGTCTTGGACTGCCTGCTGCGGATACGATTGTAGTAGGAGACAATATGATGACAGATATTGCAGCAGGAGCTGCCGCAGGCTGTTATACTGTGCTGGTGACAACCGGTGTGACAACGATGGATAATCTTGCGAGTCATCAGACACGCACAGGCGTGAAGCCGGATCGGGTTTGTCATACACTGGCAGAGATTCAACCGGATAAGCTATAGGGATTATATAGACTCATTATCTGTATAGTCATGAAATATAGGAATGATACTTGGAGAGAGAGGGATACACCTATGCCTGAATTGCCAGAACTTGAAAATTATAAAATCCAACTGACAGGTTATATTCTGAATGTCGCTATTGAAAAAATGGTCGTTCATCGTCCAAAAGCTACAAATATAGAGGCAGATCATGTCAACCTGATGTTGGCGGGTAACCGGATTGCCTTTATAGAACGTCGTGGTAAATATCTGAACCTTCATCTTCACAGTGGCCATCGCCTGCTGATCAGCATTGTGCTTGGAAGCTCGCTCTACTATGGTATTCGCGAGCAGAATGCAGATCGCAAGTCGGATGTGGAGCTCCAATTTGAGGACGGAACTTCGCTGTATTATACAGCTGGGCGTCAAGGACTGATGTATTTCTGCTCCGCCAAGGAGACACAGGCGTATTTTGAAGACCTGGGACCGGAAGCAACCGATCGCAAGCTGACCAGAGAACAGTTTATTGCTCTGTTCAAAAGTCGCAGAGGTGCCCTAAAGACCGCTTTGATCAATCAATCTTTGATCGCTGGTATTGGAAGCTACTATGCAGATGAGATTGCTTTTACGGCAGGTCTGCTGCCTTCTGCCAAAGTGCAGGATCTGGACGACGAAGCATTGTCCAAGCTATATGATGCTATACACACCGTATTGGAAGAAGCGATTGAGACGGGTGGACATATGGAAGGACAGCCGCTGACAGCCAATGATGCGCTGACTGGCGGATTCCATGCGCTGCGCCGTGTCTATGAACGCGAAGGTGAACCTTCTGTTCGATCTGCCACAGACAAAGTGGTCAAAACCGAAGTGGCAGGCAAAAAAACCTACTATTGTCCGGCATCCCAATTCGAACAGTAATAATGGGAGGAATAGGCTGATGATCAATCTGTATATGGATGATTACCGCCCATGTCCCAGCGGATTTGCGCTGGCAAGAGACGGAGAGGAATGCCTGATGATGCTTCGTGATTGCGAAGTGAACATCCTGTCGCTCGACCATGAACTTGGCTTTGGTCAGATGGATGGAACAGATGTAGTGAAAGCCATGATTCATGAAGGATTGTATGCGAGAGAGATCTATCTTCACACATCCAGCATGCATGGCAAAAAAAGAATGTACGAGCTGCTTTATCAGGCGAAGCCAGAGCATGTGACTATTCATAATGGACCGATGCCGGCAGAACTGCTCGAACAGGTTGCCCGCGACGCCGGACGCAGCGAATAATACAGGGAGTGATCGGTATGATTCAGGAATTAACGGAGCAGCAGGCATTGGAACTCGCCTCGCAATCGGGAGAGGCTGCTGCCATCTATATATACACTCCGTTATGCGGTACCTGCAGGATGGGCCGGCGTATGCTGGAAACTTCCCTGCCGCTGCTGCCGGATCATATGACCTATGCACTGAATATCAATTTTGCTCCCCGGTTTGTGCAGGCTTATGAAATTACAAGTGTGCCCTGTCTGATTGTTTTTGAAGCATGGCGTGTAAAAAGCCCGCGTATGCTTTATAGGATGGAATCAGTGCAGCGTATACTTGAACATATACGGAGTGTTATTGTATAAACTATTGGAGGCTATAAGAATATTCATGAATGAAGAGAACATTATACAGCAGGAGCAGGACACACAGGCGGAATCACGCTGGATCGGTACGGCCAATCACGGATTTGCCGCCTACGCGCAGGAGGAACTGAAACGTCTTTTTGGCTCAGTCAAAAGTTCGGTTCTGATACACGGTGAAGTGCTTTTGCTGACACTTCCTGCAACACCAGAAGACGTTGTCGCCCGTCTGACAGCAGAACCACCCATGTTCCTGCGTCATATTCAGCCGGTACGTTACGATCTGGTACTGGAGCAGCTGGAGCCCGAACAACATCCGCTGGATGCACTGACAGAGCTGCTGCTCAAGCGGGAAGAATTATACGGAATATCCCTGTCGGTACAAGTGCGCAAGACAGGCGATGCCGCAGTAGAAGAGAATATGTCCGAACTGCGTCATATGCTGGAAGAGCGATTGTCCTCATGGCATTCCGAGTATACTGTACAGAATCCGGATCTCATTTTGTCCGTTTTCTGGACAGCAGATCGTCTGTATGCAGGTATCTCGCTTCCACAGGATAATCTGTCTGACTGGAACGGCGGCGCTGTGCGTTTTCAGCGGGAAGAAGGTCAAATTTCCCGTGCCAAGTTCAAATTACTGGAAGCAGAAAAAGTATTCGGTATTGATTTTACCAGCTTCCGATCTGGGCTGGATGTAGGTGCAGCTCCGGGAGGCTGGACTTCGTTCTTGTTGGAAAGAGGGATCAAGGTAACAGCAGTAGATCCTGCCAAAATGCATCCTTCCCTGCAAAACCATCCGAATCTTAAAGTCGTTCGGCGCAATGCATCAGAAGTGAAGCTAAGCGCAGGTGAATTCGATCTGCTCGTCTGTGACATGAGTTGGAGTCCCAAACTGACTGCACGGCTTGTGATTGATCTGCTGGACGCTGTAGTTCCCGGTGGTACGGTTATTGTTACCGTGAAGCTGATGCACAAAAAACCGCTGGCACTGATCAAGGAAGTAATTCATACGTTTGAAGAAGCACGTTTACAGGTTCAACGTGCCAAGCAGCTGTTCCACAATCGTGATGAAATTACACTGTATATGGTGAAGTACTAATCTGTAATAGTTTGTATATCTTTGAGAGGGATGTGCGTTATGCAAAATGCAATCTATCGTTATTTACCGGATATGGAACGTTTTATAGAACAGGTACGCTGCTATTCCGAGGCTGAATTGCAATTTAAGCCTGCTCCGGAATCATGGAGCATTCATGAGATCGTTGTTCATCTATATGATGTGGAGATTGTACTGCAGCACCGTCTCAAAGCTATTCTGGCTGAAGATAATCCGGTAATTGTAGCTTTTGATCAGGATCGCTGGGCGCAGCGGCTTGGTTATGCTTCACTGGATCTGGAACATCATCTGCAGGCACTACTGGCGATGCGCAAAGCTTTTGCTCCTGTCCTTGAGACCATTACGGAAGAAGATCAGAAACGTACAGGTCAGCATAATGTAGATGGAGAGATTACGGCTCGCGAGCTTTTAGAAAAGCTCTGTGTCACTCATCTGGAAGGCCATGTGAATCAGATTCAGCGTACTCGTGAAGCTTTTGCAGCACAGAAATAATCTTGTTACACTCGAGAAGAGTCTGAAGACTCCGGTAATCCTTTACAAAATCAGATACAGTTACTATAATACAGGTATATAAATACACAACGGATAGGGAAAGCATCCCGTCTCTCGAACAGACATTATCAGTCTGTTTGGATAGACGGAGGCTTTCCTTTTTTTGTTGTGTAGAGAAAGGAGAGCTATTCTATATGATTCATCCAACCCGGCTGTATCAGGGAATGGTACTGGCGGAGCGCTATCGTATCGAGGGCAAACTGGGAAGTGGAGGTATGAGCCATGTATATTTGGCGCACGATCTGAGATTGCCCGGCAAAAAATGGGCAGTGAAGGAAAGTGTGGCTCAGCCATCCCAATACAGGGAAGTGGCTGCAGAAGCCAAAATGCTTACTGCGCTCAGCCATCCATTTTTGCCGCGAATTGTTGATTTTATTACAGAGGATCCTGATGGCTATACCTATATGGTTATGGATTATATTGAGGGAGAGACACTGGAACAGAAATTCAAAAGGCAGCCTGCAGAAGTGGATGCGGCATTTATTATGCGTTGTGCCGATCAGCTCTGCAATGTGCTGGAATATTTGCATCAGCATGAACCTCCGATTGTATTTCGTGATATGAAACCATCCAATGTAATGATCACTTCGGGAATGGATATGCGTCTTATCGATTTTGGTATTGCACGGATCTTCAAGCCAGAGGAAAGTCAGGATACCGTAAAGCTGGGTACTATCGGCTTCGCGGCACCCGAGCAGTATGGAAGCGGACAGACCGATCATCGTTCCGATCTCTATGGACTGGGAGCCCTCATCTTGTATTTGGCTACAGGAGGGCATTACAGCGAATGGATGCCTGGTATCGAAAGCTTTATTAGAAATGATATACCCCGTGCTATGATTCCTGTGATTCGTAAGCTGCTGCATCATCAACCTGCAGAAAGATATCAGTCTGCTGCAGATACTCGGCAGGCACTGGGACAGGTCGTAAACGAGTATTTTAACCGAGTGGATAGAAGATCGGGTGCTCTCGTTGGTGGGTGGAATAAGATAACACAGGTTATTGCAGTCATGGGATCTACGTCAGGTACAGGCACTACCCACACTGCGGTGGCGATTGCCCATTATCTGGCGAGAAGTCAGCAAAAGGTTGCACTTGTAGAAATGAATGATCATCCCGGAGCGTTTGCCCGTATACAGCAGGTAGCCGTAAATGGCATGGCAGAGCAGCAGATGCTGCTGGAGGAACGGAAGTTTACGCTGGAAGGAGTAGATTACTGGCGTGAGTCTGCCAGAGCAGAAGTAGTCGGTCTACTGGGTGGAAGCTACAGGTTTATTATTCTCGATCTGGGACGTTATCAGCAGAATGCCAGACTGGAAGAATTTTTGCGTGCAGATATCCCTATTGTAGTTGGATCAGGCGCTGAATGGCGTTATCAGGATGTGCTGAAAATGGCTGCAGATTTGCATAGATATCCCCAGGACAAATGGCATTATTACCTGCCTCTGTCTCCAAGCGATGCAGTAGAGCGGTTGAAGCATGAGCTGCATACAGAACAGGTATACAGTATTCCCTGGCATCCAGATCCATTCGATAACCAGCCGGCAACAGCTGCTATATTAAAAAAACTATTTGGCGAAGAGCTGTCTTCATCGGTCAGGAAACGCAAATTATGGTTCAATCTTCGCTAACAAAAAGAAAAGGAGCAGAAAAATGACTACCGTAATGTTCTGGAGTCCGGATGGAGGACATGGTAGAACCGCCTTTCATGCAGCAGTTACAGCAATTACTGCTTCTGTGCAGTACCGCTTGAGATTGCTGCTTTGCCATAATCAATGTCGTCAGCACGGTATTGAAGCAGGTGTGCTAAGTACCGATATCCTTATGAATTATGCTCAAAAAAAGCCGGTTCCGGGAATAGATCGACTGCGTTATTTATACAAGTCAGGTATTCTAACCCGAAGCAATGTATCTGATTATATGATTCCACTGTTTCGAGATCGACTTGATCTACTGATAGGTACGGATAAGGAAGGGGATATTCAGCCAAATGACCCGTTCTGGAAATTCCTGTTTTGTACCGCGGGACGAGATTATGATCTGATTCTGATGGATGCAGGATCGGGAATAAAGCAAATGCCACTTCTCGCAGAAGCTGATCTGGTTGTTGTTGATCTGGGACAGGATATCATACATTTAAAAGCATTTTATGACGATTATGCTAATACCGAGGTAATGCGTTCCAAGTTATGGATTCCTGTGATCAGTGCATACCAACCGGAATCGTTACTTATCCATTCCAACATTATTCGCCAACTTGGAATCCAGCAAAACGTGTATCGATTGAATTACTACCAGGATTTTCAGGATGCATGGAATACACAAAAACTGATTTCTTTTCTGCGTCATCGCTTGATTCTGGATCTTAGCAATACCGATTCTGCAGAATTGTTGAGGCAGTCTTTTTTCCTCACAGCAGCCATTCTCGAACAGTTGGGTGGAGTTTCCGTCATTTCGGGATCAGTGGTTAAGTTTCCTGTTTCTACATAGGGTTTGCTTTATCAGAATAGTTTTGCTAAGATAAATATGCTTAAATTGAATAGCGACAATGCACTGGGGGAGCCTGTAATGGCTGAGATGGCAGAACTGATTGCCGAACCCTTTGTACCTGATCTGGATTATACCAGCGTAGGGAAGTGGTAGAAGAATAATTTTGGATAATATGGATATATCTATTTTATCTGGCATAGGCTGTATGAAGAAATAGTAGTACAGCAATCAGCATATATTTGTACATATAAGGGATCTATGTATTCCCTGTATATTGCTGGCTGGATGAGCAGCATCTCCTGAATTGTATAATCATGGAGTGCATATCGGGATATAATAAATACACCAGATTATACTTCGGCAAGCAGCGATATAAGATCGCTCTGTTATTGTTTATAACAACCACTTTCCTTCGGGATGGTGGTTTTTTTGCATTTATTTTGCATTATCCAGTATGTGCGTCCGGGCTTACATCGTGGAAAGGCCAACAGGGTGTCTGCTATTCAATGATACAGATAAAGAGTAAAGGTATGCGGGAGGTGCATAATGGAGCTGCATGTAGTGAGTACAGGTAATCAGACGGCGGAGAAAATACTTTCACTCAGTAGACAGATCTATACTCAGGTAACGGCAATTCATATCCGGGAAAAGCAGTGGTCTGATGATCAGGTGTACGAACTAGTGCAAGCCATGCGTAAGGAAGGAATACCTGCTGCTGCTATCCGACTGAATAGCAGAATCGAGCTTGCTGCAGAACTGCAGCTGGGTGGTGCTCATTTGCCTGAACACCAGAATCTTAGTCAATTCCGATCTCAGCCGGAAAAGCAGAATACAAAAACCGCATTAGGAAGCTATAAGATTGATATCGGTGCCGACAGGCAAAGCCCAAAATGTGCTGAAGTTGCCGAAGAACCGGACTTCGCAACAGATTATTGGCAAGGAAATTCTTTTCTGTTGGGTAGATCGGTACACAGTATCGCACAAGCGGTCCAGGCAGAACGGGAAGGAATGGATTATCTTTTTTATGGTCATATCTATGAGACAGCATCCAAACCCGGAGTTGCTGCCCGAGGGTTGGAGCAGCTGAAGCAAATATGTGCGGCCGTAGATATTCCTGTTATTGCGATTGGAGGAATACAACCTCATCATGCAGAGGAACTAATAAGTGCAGGCGCAGCTGGGATAGCTGTAATGTCCGGGATCTTCGCAGCAGAGCATCCGGCACAACAGGTGGCAGCCTACAAAGCGGCATTATCTGCTGCTGAATCTTCTCGTATCAGCAAGAACGGATCAGGGAGGCAGGAGATGTTATGAGAAGCAATGGTCATTACGATGCAATAGTAGTTGGAGCCGGTGTAATTGGGGCGTCTATTGCTTATGAATTATCAGTAAAAGGGATGAAGGTTGCTCTGGTTGAGAAAAATCAGCCAGCCTCTGGTTCTTCAGGAGCGGCAGGAGGTATGCTGGCAGCAGAGTCAGAGCATTTTGTACATGATGATCTGCGCAAATTGGCATTGTATAGCCGTTCACTTTATAACGAACTGACAGAGCAGCTGTATGAGCTGACTGGCATACACTGCGGATTGCGAAGTGAAGGTTTTCTGCTGCCCATGGATAAGAGGGATCTGAAGACAAATTACACGAATGGGTTACTGAGTGCTGCAGATAAGATCGATAAGGTGAATCATGACTATTCATCCGGTGTTTCACTGGAATGGTGGGATAAACAGCGGTTAGCCCTGGAAGAGCCACATATCCATGCAGAACAAGGTATGCTCTACAATCCGGCAGAGCAGCAGCTTATACCTTCCCTGCTGAATGAAGCATTGGTTATGGCTGCTGTACATTTGGGAGCTGCTTTGTATCGACAGAACGAAGTGACGCGTCTATTGCGCGAACATGGTGAGTATGGCAGGGTGACAGGCATAGTGACAGACCAGGGAGTAATGTATGGGGAACGGATTATTCTAAGTTCCGGGATTGGAAGCGGCAGGCTTGTAGAGAATGAAGGGTATAGACTTCCTTTTCTGCCTGTCAAAGGAGAGCTGCTGGAGATTCGCACACCATCATGTTGGCTGAATCATACCATTTATGGAGATCAGATTTATATTATTCCAAAGCAGGGCAATCGGATATGGGTAGGAGCAACCAGTAAGCCTGGTCGGACAGATACGTGGGTAGAAGCAGGCGCTATCCCTGAGCTGCTGTTCAAAGCAAGGCAGTATATTCCGTCTATTATCGAAGGTGAACTGGTACGATGTTGGGCGGGAGTGCGCCCAGGGACACCTGACGAGCTTCCATATCTGGGACAGTTTACTCCGATACCGGGTCTATGGATGGCTTGTGGACATTATCGTAATGGGATTTTGCTATCTGCTGGAACAGGGCGGATTATAGCTGATGCTGTAGTCTCGGGTCAATCTTCTATAATTCCGGCAGGGTTTTCCCCGGATCGGACACTTCAGCAGCTTGGAGTACAGGCACAGACACAAGGAGGAACACCGGTATGGAATTAATGATCAATGGAACCAACCGTGCAGTAGCGCCGGATGTTCAGACAATAGAACAGCTGCTTGAATCACTACAACTCACGGGGAAGCGGGTTATTGTCGAATGGAATGAACGGATTTTGCAAAAAGAAGAGCATGGTACAACAGTAATTGGTGATGGAGATACACTGGAGATTGTACATTTTGTAGGAGGTGGCTGATTTGTTAACAATAGGACAACATTCATTTACATCAAGATTGCTGCTTGGAACAGGAAAATTCAGTGATTTGCAAATACAGACGCAGGCAGTGGAGGCTTCGGGAACAGAGGTACTTACCTTTGCGGTACGAAGACTGAATCTGGATCAGCCGGATGAGCCCAATTTTCTGGAACAGCTGGATTTGGCCAAATATACATTGCTGCCCAACACAGCTGGTGCACGAACAGCAGAGGAAGCAGTACGTATTGCCAGACTCGCCAGAGCATCCGGATTATGTGATATGATAAAGGTCGAAGTGATCGGAGATGACCAGCTGATTTTGCCTGATCCACTGGAAACCGTGAAGGCCTGCGAAATTCTACTGGCAGAAGGTTTTACTGTATTACCTTATATCTCCGACGATTATATGCTGGCCAAGCGGCTGCAGCAAATAGGCGTTCATGCCGTTATGCCGGGCGCCTCTCCTATTGGTTCCGGACGGGGCATACTCAATCCTGCTATGCTGGAATGGATTATCGGTGATGCACGGGTACCTGTTATTGTGGACGCCGGAATCCGTTCTCCTAAAGATGCAGCGTATGCCATGGAACTGGGAGCAGATGCTGTTCTGCTCAATAGTGCGGTATCCGGGGCAGATGATCCGGTCAAGATGGCGCTCGCCATGAAGCTGGCTGTAGAAGCCGGACGACTGGGAAAGGAAGCGGGAATGATTCCGCTGCGCAATTATGCTGTAGCAAGCAGCCCTGCAGAAGGGATGATTACAACTTGAGTCTTGAACATACGCAAGAAGAAACTACCAGCGATACATCTATGAATAACCATAATCCAAATACCGATCATGCAGAACATTTACAGCAGACAACGGTAACTGCCGGGACGCAGCCGGATCCCCATCGTCGCTATTCCAGACAGGAGCTATTCGCGCCACTTGGTAAAACAGGTCAGAATCAGCTATCCCAGTCTGTGGTTCTGATTATAGGCGCCGGAGCACTCGGTTCCAGTTCAGCGGAGACGCTGGTACGAGCCGGTGTAGGCAAAGTGATTATTGCAGATCGGGATTACGTAGAATGGAGCAACTTGCAGCGGCAGCAGCTGTTTACAGAAGAAGACGCAGAGAAGCGTACACCAAAAGCCATTGCTGCGCGTGATCGGCTAAGGCAAATTAATTCCTCGGTACAAATTGAAGCGCATATCGCGGATGTAACTTCAGATGAACTGGGAGAACTTGCCAAAGGCGTAGATTTGATCATGGATGCGACCGATAATTTTGAGACCCGCCTCCTGATCAATGATATGTCGCAAAAGTACAGTATTCCCTGGATCTACGGCGGCTGCGTAGGAAGTTATGGAATTACCTTTACGATCCTGCCGGGTGTTACACCTTGTCTGCAATGTCTGATGGAATCTGCACCGCTCGGAGGAGATACCTGTGATACATCGGGAATTATTCCACCTGCTGTACAGATGGTTGTAGCACACCAGACGACTGAAGCGATCAAGCTGCTTAGTGGGAATCAGGAACAATTGCGGGGCACACTGCTGTCGTTTGATCTCTGGAAAAATGAACAGGTCTCTATCAAAATGAATGCTGCCCGTAAGCCAAACTGTCCATCCTGCGGATCTCATCCGACCTATCCACACCTAAGCCATGAGGGACAAAGTAAATCCGAAGTGTTATGTGGCAGAGATACCGTACAGATTCGACCCGCACAACGTCAAAAGCTGGATTTGCAGCAGACTGCCCAGCGTCTGCAAAAGCTGGATCAGCATGAAGTCAGTGTCAATCCATTTTTACTTTCAATGACAATGGATCAGGGACGACGAATGGTCGTGTTTCAAGATGGCAGGGTCATGGTACATGGCACCAAAGATATTGCCGAAGCTCGTAGTCTGTATCACAGGTATTTTGGATAATCTATTGAAGTTAACCCTAAATAAAAGCAATCCCCATGCTATCCAGTCTATTGGCATGGGGATTGCTTTTTTGATTTTGGAAAATATATAGATGATTAATAGTAATTTTTCAACCTACTAATGACAACTATCTACTTAATGGATAGTTGTCATTTTTTTAATCCCGGCTCTGGATAATGAGCAATAATCCGCCTTCTATACTGACAGTTCCCTGCTCCTCGGCAAGATGGTTGCTCACTCCGCGAGACTGTCCCATCCGGAGCGTAGCATTTTCCAGCGGATACTGAAAGCCTTTGAGATGAATACCGGTCACTTCCGATGTCACGGGCAGCAGCGACACATACGAATAACCCATATTGGAAATAACAGACGTAGTGGAGGTCAGCGATATGTAATTATTCATATCCTGAATTGCACAATGGACCTGATGCTGCAATGCACGTACTAACAGCTGTACATTCGCCAGCGTATGATCAAATCGTGTACCTACCGCACCGAAAATAAGAATATCATCCATATGCCGCTCCATTGCTGCTTCAAAAGCTGCTTCCGTATCAGACAAATCCTTGTCTACCGGATCAAATACAACCATCTCATCGGAATTTTCTTCAATTCGGCGAAGTTCAGTCATATGATCGGTCAGTGAATCGAAATCACCGATAGCCAGATGTGGACGAATACCATGTTCGATCAAAAATAGCGCGCCACGATCAGCACCAATAATCAGATCATCTTCACGAATCTCATTCAAAAAATCAGGATGTAACAGACCGCCTGAGAAGATAAGAGCTCGTTTTGCAGCCATGAAATCTCCCTCTTTCCTCAATAAATGAATAAATTTCTTCTAATGTTACGTTATAAGCGGTGAACCGTAAAAATTTCAGTTGCACAATTTTTGTCTGCACCGATACAATAGACGTTGGGAGTTCAATACATGAGATCTCCCGTAAAAGGAAAAGAGAAGCAATGAATATCGCATATTGTAAGCGTAAACATTGACTTTATCCGTTTGAAGCTTCTCTTTTTAATGTAATAAGTAATGACAGATTATGGAGACAGATTACTGAAGGAAATATTTTAGCGCATCAGGAAGTTCTTTTTGCCAGAATCCCCACAGGTGTTTTCCGTCTTTCTCAGCATAACGGACGGTCGCGCCTCGTTCAAGCAGCAAATCTCGTGTCGCACGGTTGAGCTCGACAAAATCATAGATACCGGTATCGCTCTGGAAATCCCGTTCCTGCAGACCGACGATCATGAACACGTCGAGTGCCGACAGATCTTTCTCGGCAGCAATGATAGTTCGGCTTTCTTCATAATAAGCACCGGACAGGCTGATGATCTGACTGAACATCTCTGGATAGAGCAGGGCGATATGCATGGAGACACTGCCTCCGAGAGAATCACCTGCAAGAATGCGCTGATCCGCAGTACGGCGTACCGGATACTTCTGTTCCACATAAGGAATAATTTCTTCGGCAAAACAAGTCGTATATGCTTCAAAGCGATTGCCGAAAGGAGCATATTCCTGGGTACGTATTTTGGTATTGACTTCTACGCCTACTATAATGAAAGGTTCGATATTGTCGTCGAGTATAAGCTCGTTGGCAAAGGTAGCGATTCGGCCAAAGTTAAAAAACTCTTCACCATCCTGGCAATATACAACAGGATAGCTGAGCAGTTCATTATAACCAGGTGGCAGATAGATGCGTAAAGTGCGGGATTCGCCGAGATGACGGCTTTGTATTTCCTCTTTCAGGATCGTTCTTTTCAGGTAACGGGAATCTGTCATAGTGATCACCTTTTCATTAGAATTTTTGCAATGAATCCAACAATGGGTTAAGATTAGGTCGTGTGATTTTAAGACACTCTATTTTGAAATGGTTCAACTGTTATACCAAATTAAATAACCTGTTATACATACAATAATCCTATTGCTGCATTAATTTCAATGTATGCTTTGACGAACTCAGTAGAACAGGTGTATAATAATTCTATAACAGCGGAACATGATATTCAAATTTTTTATTGAGGTGAATAAAATGAGCAAGGTTCCATATGAAGTTTACACGGAAGAAGTGGAAGCACTTTCCGTTCTCTCCC
Source organism: Paenibacillus shenyangensis (assembly GCF_000346635.1). Taxonomy (NCBI): domain Bacteria; kingdom Bacillati; phylum Bacillota; class Bacilli; order Caryophanales; family Paenibacillaceae; genus Paenibacillus; species Paenibacillus shenyangensis. Next base: position 203,698 of record NZ_AOIG01000008.1, on the reverse strand, counting down.
CAGAAGGTAAAATTGTCAACCCTGACAAAGTACCTGATCTGACTGATGATCAATTGAAAGAAATTATGTACCGTATGGTATTTACACGTACTTGGGATGACCGTGCTGTTAACCTGGGCCGTCAAGGACGTCTCGGTTTCTATGCTCCGGTTTCCGGACAAGAAGCTACTATGGTTGGTAGCGTATACGCGCTGGACAAAGAAGATTTCGTATGTCCTGGTTACCGCGATATGCCTCAGCTGGTATGGCACGGCTTGCCACTGTACCAAGCATTCCTGTATTCCCGTGGACATCAAGAAGGTGGACGCATCCCTGAGGGTGTTAACGTTCTGATGCCACAGATCATTATCGGTGCACAAATCTTGCATGCGATGGGTCTGGCAATGGGATACAAACTGAAAAAACAAAAACAGGTTGTTATCGCCTACACAGGTGATGGCGGTTCTTCCGAAGGTGACTTCTATGAAGGCATGAACTTCGCAGGAGCTTACAAACTGCCTGTTATCTTCTTTGTACAAAACAATGGTTATGCCATTACAACTCCATTTGCAAAACAAACAGCTGCACTGTCCATCGCTCACAAAGCAGTTTCCGCTGGCATCAAAGGTGTACAGATCGACGGTATGGACGTATTTGCTGTTATCACAGCAGTTCGTGAAGCTGCTGAGCGTGCTCGCAATGGCGAAGGCGCTACACTGATCGAAGCTCTGACTTACCGTTTCCGTCCGCACTCCATGTCGGATGACACAAGCAAATACCGTACCAAAGATGAAGAAGGTATCTGGAGCGAGAAAGATCCTATTGCTCGTCTTGCAAAATACCTGGCTGAAAAAGGTCTGTGGTCTGATGAAGATACAGAGCGTGTAAGAGAAGAAGCCAAAGCAAAAGTAAACGAAGAGATCAAAAAAGCCGAGAAAACAGAGAAAATGACTGTTACTGGCCTGATCGACAGCATGTTCGAAACAACACCTCATGATCTGGAAGAGCAAAAAGCAGATTTCAAATAAGAGGTTTCTGAATACTATATAACCGCAGCACATCCTTGATGCGTGAACATGAACAGTGAAATGTTTAAGGAGGAAATGAAGCAAATGGCACAAATGAATATGAAAGAAGCGATTCGCGACGCAATCCGCGTTGAGATGAAAAATGACCCTAACGTGCTCATTTTTGGTGAAGACGTAGGTAAAGTTGGCGGTGTATTCCGTGCAACAGAAGGTCTGCAAGCAGAATTTGGCGAAGAACGTGTATTCGATACACCACTGGCCGAGTCCGCAATTGGCGGTCTGGCGTTTGGTCTGGGTATCCAGGGCTTCCGTCCAATCGCTGAAATCCAGTTCGTAGGTTTTATCTTTGAAGCATTGGATCAAATGGCTATTCAGGCAGCGCGTCTGCGTTACCGCTCCGGCGGTCGCTACAATGCACCAATCGTATTCCGTACACCTTACGGTGGCGGTGTTAAAGCGGCTGAACTGCATACAGACGACCTGTCCGGTCTGCTGGCTCAAACTCCGGGTATCAAAGTGGTTATCCCTTCGAACCCATACGACGCAAAAGGCCTGATGGTCGCTGCTATTCGTGAAAATGATCCAGTATTCTTCATGGAGCATCTTAACCTGTACCATGCATTCCGTGCAGAAGTACCAGAAGAGGCTTACACTGTAGAAATTGGTAAAGCAAATGTAGTACGTGAAGGTTCCGATGTAACTATTATTGGTTACGGCATGACTGTTCATACAGCTACCAAAGCTGCTGATCAGCTGGCAGAACAAGGAATTATGGCAGAGATTATTGACCTGCGTACACTGAGCCCAATCGATATCGATACAATCGTAACTTCCGTTAAGAAAACAAACCGCGTTATCATGGTTCAGGAAGCTCAAAAGAGCGCTGGTGTAGCTGCAGAAGTAATCGCTCAGATAAACGAAAAAGCGATTCTGCATCTGGAAGCTCCAGTACTGCGTGTATGCCCTCCGGATACAATCTATCCGTTCGCTCAAATCGAGGATGCATGGCTGCCAACACCACAACGCGTTATCGATGCAGTTAACAAAGTAATGAACTTCTAAGATCCTGTTCTTATAGGAAATGATGAAGTGATGAATTAAACACTCAAGGCTCAAGAGGCGGTTTGCATGATAGTGTTCTATTTTTTAACAGCCGACCCGGGAGTGCTGTTGAAATGGAAATACTTTTCTACGGACGCCTTTTGGCTTTGATATATGTGAATACAGAAATACTTATCAAACGTTGTTGAAGGCATGACTATTTGAAGTCTTATTCAACAATTTTAATCAGGGAGGTTTTGCAAGTGGCAAGATTCGTATATAAATTTCCAGAGCTTGGTGAAGGTTTGCACGAAGGCGAAATCATCAAGATGCATATTAAACCAGGTGACAAAGTAACAGACGATAGCATTATCATGGAAGTACAAAATGATAAAGCAGTAGTTGAAGTACCTTGTCCGGTTGACGGAACAGTAGTAGAAGTACTGACCAAAGATGGTCAAGTTTGCCACGTAGGCGAAACAGTAGCAATCATCGAAGCAGAAGGCGAACTGCCTGATCAAGATGAAGAGCCAGCTGAAGAATCTGCTCCTGAGCAAAAGAGCGGTCAGGAAACTGACGCTGTTAAAGGAAACGTAGATACTACTTCTTCTCCTGCAGCTACAAGCCCAGCCGATGCAAAAGATGGCCAGGCAACTAACGCTTCTACACCAGCAGCACCTAACAAAGATGTACTGGCAACTCCAAGCGTACGTAAATTTGCCCGTGAGCAAGGTGTAGATCTGGCTCAAGTGACCGGTTCCGGCAGCAACGGCAAAGTTACTCGTGAAGATGTTGAATCCTTCAAACAAGGTGGAGGCCAAGCTTCCGGTACAACTCAAGCGGCAGCAGCTGACGAAAAAGCAGCAGCACCAGTTGCATCTGCAGCAGCACCAACAGCTTCCGCAGCATCCGCTGGCGGCGACGAAGAGCGCGTACCATTCAAAGGTATCCGTAAAGTTATCGCTAACGCTATGGTTAAATCCGCATACACTGCTCCACACGTAACGATCATGGACGAAGTTGACGTTACTGAACTGGTAGCTTTCCGTACTCGCATGAAGCCACTGGCCGAAAAACGCGGTACAAAAGTAACTTATCTGCCATTCATCGTAAAAGCACTGGTGTCCGCGGCTCGTCAATTCCCGGCTCTGAATGCTTCTATCGACGAAAAAACAGAAGAAATTGTGTACAAAAAACATTATGACATCGGTATCGCTACAGACACACCTAACGGTCTGATCGTACCAGTTGTTAAAGACGCTGATCGTAAGAGCATCTTCATGATCGCTGATACAATCAACGATCTGGCTGTTCGTGGTCGCGACGGCAAACTGGCAGCAAATGAGATGAGAGGCAGCACAATCTCGATCTCCAACATCGGTTCTGCAGGCGGTATGTTCTTCACTCCTATCATCAACTTCCCTGAAGTTGCGATCCTGGGTACTGGACGTATCAGTGAAAAAGCGGTAATCAAAAATGGCGAAGTGGTAGCAGCACCAGTAATGGCACTGTCCCTGAGCTTTGACCACCGTATCATCGACGGCGCTACAGCACAACACTTTATGAACCATATCAAATCACTGCTTGGTAACCCTGAGCTGTTAACTATGGAGGTGTAATTCAATGGTAGTAGGAGATGCTTCTATCGATATTGAAACGTTGGTAATTGGTGCGGGACCTGGTGGCTATGTAGCCGCCATCCGCGCTGCACAGCTGGGACAAAAAGTCCTGATCGTTGATAAATCCGAACTCGGCGGCGTGTGTCTGAACCGTGGTTGTATTCCTTCCAAAGCCCTGATCGCTGCAGCTCATCATTTTGAATCTGCACAGCACGGCGAAGGATTCGGCGTAACTGTTGGCGATGTTAAAGTTGACTTTGCCAAAACTCAAGAATTCAAAAACGGCGTTGTTAAGAAAATGACAAGCGGTGTTAGTGGTCTGCTGAAAGGCAACAAGGTGGAAGTATTCCACGGCGAGTGCATGTTCATCAACCAGAATGAAGCGCGTCTGTTCAATGATCATGAATCACCACGTTACCGTTTCAAAAATTGCATCATTGCTACCGGTTCACGTCCAATCGAACTGAAAGCATTCCCGTTCGGCGGTCGCATTCTGTCTTCTACAGAAGCACTGAACATGCCAGAAATCCCTAAATCCATGATCGTTATTGGTGGTGGATACATCGGTGCCGAGCTGAGCCAAATGTATGCTAAATTCGGTACTAAAATTACAATCATTGAAGGTCTGGATACAATCCTGCCAGGCTTCGATAAAGATATGACTTCCCTGGTAGCGAAAAACATGAAGAAATCCGGTGCGGAAATCTTCACGAACGCAAAAGCGGAAAGTGCTTCACAAACAGATAACGACGTTACAGTGAAATTCACTGTAGACGGCAAAGAGCAAGAAGTAACTGCAGATTACCTGCTGGTTACTGTTGGACGTCGTCCAAACACTGACGGCGAACTGGGTCTGGATCTGATTGATCTGGAACTGACAGATCGTGGTCTGGTGAAAATCGACCATCAGGGACGTACTAACATCCCGCACATCTACGCAATCGGTGATATCGTTGAAGGTCCTGCTCTGGCACACAAAGCTTCCTACGAAGCAAAAGTGGTAGCTGAAGTTATTTCCGGTATGCCTTCCGTTATCGATTACAAATGTGTACCAGCTGTAGCATTCACTGATCCTGAATGTGCAAGCGTTGGTCTGACTGAAACAGAAGCAAAAGCCAAAGGATACACAGTATCCGCTGGTAAATTCCCTTACGCTGGTAACGGCCGTGCAACTTCCCTGAACAACACAGAAGGCTTCGTGAAAATCGTAGCTGACGAAGCAACAGGTGTGGTACTGGGCAGCCAGATCGTAGGTCTGGAATCTTCCAACATGATCGCTGAAATGGGCCTGGCTATCGAAATGGGCGCGACATTGGAAGATCTGGCACTGACTATCCATGCGCATCCAACACTGGGTGAGATCGTTATGGAAGCAGCTGAGCTGGTTATGGGTCATCCGATCCACGTTATCGCTCCGCGTAAAAAGTAAGCTTTGATTTGAATGTATCAGCTTGCAGCAGCTATAATTCGCAGCTTATCTCTACTTGTCCCTGTACCTGATTTTACCGCTGTGGGCTGAATAGATTGGATCATGATGTCAAAGCCGCCAGAGAGCTCCTGGCGGCTTTTGATATGCTTTGTACAGCTGAATTAAGGAATAATTAATCCGCTAAAATGTGAATACATGTTCGCAAAAATAGCTTGGATTTCGTTTCAGTATATGGTAAAATGGATAAGGCATTTCAATTAATGTTTACGGATTATTAGCTGACTATACAGTTCCAATAAATCTCAGTTGAACATTTATTGTAATTAGGTTAAATTAGTATAGTTGAATAATTTCTGATTACCAATGAAGTGAGGTGAATTCACATGCGCGTTATCGTTACTATGGCATGCACAGAGACTGGCGACCGTAACTACACTACAACCAAGAACAAACGGAACCATCCGGAGCGTCTTGAGCTGAAGAAATATTGCCCACGTCTGAAGAAATACACGCTTCACCGTGAAACTCGTTAATTCTTGTTTGAGCGTGTGAAGTAAACACCCGACTATATTATAGTCGGGTGTTTATTTTTATAATTAGATAATGCTTATTATATATCCAGATATTTGATGAGGTTATATTTTGATTTGTTATTTTATTTTAATAATTTTTTATTATGGGCTATTTGATAGCTGATGCAATTCCAGGGTGTGCATGTTTACATACATATTTGTTTCTATAGGTTTCTAGGCTTTCCTAATTTTGATTTCTTCTCTGGTATTTATCTATGTTACAATATGGCAGGTGAAGTTAAACTGAATTTGACGGCATTTTCTTTTGGGATAGAAGGCTGACTATTTTGATCACTGTCTAGTTGTCTAAATAGCATCTAATTATCTTATAGACCTGTCAAATCAAGTCGTATGAATGAGGTGTAACTATGAAAGCATATTTGGAATTATTGCAGGATATTATGGATCATGGAGTAGCCAAGGGAGATCGTACAGGTACAGGCACTATCTCTGTATTTGGACGGCAGATGCGTATCAATCTCCAGGAAGGTTTTCCTTTACTGACAACAAAACGTCTCCATACACGGTCTATTATTCATGAATTGCTCTGGTTTCTCAGCGGGGATACCAATATTACGTACCTGCGTGAAAATGGTGTAACCATCTGGGATGAGTGGGCTGACGAAGAAGGCAATCTGGGGCGTGTATATGGTTCTCAGTGGAGAGAATGGCGCGGTCCCGGTGGGGAAGTGGTTGACCAAATCTCGTCGGTTATCGAGCAGATCAAGAGTAACCCTGATTCGCGTCGTCATATCGTTAATGCTTGGAATGCGGCAGAAGTCGATCATATGGCGCTGCCGCCGTGTCATTATGCTTTTCAGTTCTATGTAGCAGAAGGCAAGCTGTCATGTATGTTCCAGATGCGCTCGGTCGATACATTCCTCGGTCTGCCGTTTAACCTGGCATCGTACGCGCTGCTTACGCATATGGTGGCACAACAGTGTGATCTGGAAGTGGGCGATCTGATCTGGACGGGCGGCGATGTACACATTTACAACAATCATATAGAGCAGGTGAAGCTGCAGCTTACACGTGAGCCGCATCCACTCCCACAGCTGCGTATCGAGCGCAAGCCGGATAGCATTTTCGATTACAAGTTCGAAGATTTCCATTTTGAAAATTACGAGTATCATCCAGGGATCAAGGCACCGATTGCCATCTAATCCTTATAATATACCAATTGAATACCGGTACATTGAGTCCGGAGATGGATTTGAGGAAAGACACAGCTATGCTATGGAGCAGAGAGCTTATCTATATCCTGTAAATCGTCTCCGGATTTTTGCTAAGTACCCAACTGATCAAATTTCTGAATCGCTATGGATAAAACATTTGATAGCTTGCTTTTTACCGGATGATCAGTTAATAAGCAGGCAGTAACATTCGTGAAATATTACAAGAATTTGATGCAGAGTGATAGGTTTTAATGATATGATATAGAATAAACCTATCTGGATGAACAACTCCGGATGATAGGAGGACAGCGAGAATGACGATTACACTCATATGGGCACAAGGACGAGAAGGCATTATCGGCAAAGATAATGATATGCCCTGGAAGCTGCCCAAAGATATGGCGTACTTCAAACAGCAGACCCAGCATAAAACAATTGTCATGGGACGCAAAACTTGGAACTCCTTTGGTTCCAAACCACTGCCAAACCGGAAAAATATTGTTTTGACACGGGATGTTTCTTTTGAAACGAGCGAAGCACAAGTTCTTCATTCGGTAGAAGAAGCGATTCAGCTTGCCAGTGCAGAAGAAGAACTAATGATTATTGGCGGATCGCAAATTTATAAGGAATTCCTGAATTATGCGGATCGTCTGCTAGTAACCAGAATCGAACAAGATTTTGAGGGGGATACGTATTTTCCGGAAGTCGACTGGTCGGAGTGGACATTGGTGAATACGGTATCAGGCATTCGTGATGAGAAGAATGATTATGATTACCGGTTTGAAGAATACAAACGCAAGCAGGCAGAACAGTAATTTGGATGACAGCAGTATGAATATTATAGGATCCCGTAAAAGTGTTTGTCATATCATAGGATCAATGGATAGGGAAAAAAGCCTGTAACATACTTGTGTTATACGTTAAAATGCATAAATATAATAAAAAGTTTATAATAGCTCACTCTCTATCTATGTAGGCAAACATTCAAAGCACTGGTAATCCTAAAAGCCAAACATAAAGTTTATGAATGATGAATAACAAAAACTAAATAAACATAGTTACAATCTGTTGTTAATGTACGCAATATTGAATATTGCTTATACAAAATGTATACAGAAAAAGTGAAAGTAACAGAAAAGTTATTGCAAGATGTTTCACCACGGTGTAATCTCTATGTAAAAAGTACAAATAATCATGCGCTTAATCCATTTGTGATTCAATTGTCTCAATGCTACTCTTGAAAATAAACTTACGGCAAGCTGGTGATCGAAAGAAACTCGGCATCGTATAGAACGGATGGGGGAACTGTTAATATGTCTACACCTACTGGATTTATGGAATACAAAAGACAAATTCCCGCGGATCGCGATCCGCTTGAACGCGTAAAAGACTGGGAAGAATTCCATAAGCATATGTCTGAAGACGAACTGCGTACGCAGGGTGCACGATGTATGGACTGCGGAACACCGTACTGTCATACAGGTATGAATATGGCAGGGTCCACCTTTGGCTGCCCTGTTCATAACTTGATTCCCGAGTGGAACAATCTGGTCTACCGTGGTCTGTGGAAAGAAGCGCTGGAGCGCCTCCACAAGACAAATAATTTTCCCGAGTTTACCGGACGGATCTGCCCGGCTCCTTGTGAAGGTTCCTGTACAGTTGGCCTTATTGGTCAGCCGGTAACGATCAAGACGATTGAAGAATCCATTATTGAACGCGGCTTTGCAGAGGGTTGGGTTGTTCCCGAACCACCAGAAAAACGTACAGGACGTCGTATAGCTGTTATTGGCTCCGGTCCGGCAGGTCTGGCATGTGCTGCGCAGCTGAATAAAGCAGGACATTCGGTAACGGTATATGAACGTTCCGATCGTGTAGGTGGACTTCTCACTTATGGTATTCCGAGTATGAAGCTGGATAAGCAAATTGTAGAGCGTCGAGTGAATCTTCTTCGCCAAGAAGGTATTGAATTTATTACGAGCACCGAGATCGGCAAGGATATCCCTGCTCAGCAGCTGGTAGATGATTATGACGCAGTTGTGCTTTGCGGCGGTGCAACCAAACCGCGTGAATTCAATATTGAAGGCAGCCAGTTAAATGGTGTTATTTACGCAATGGATTATTTGAACGGCACTATTAAGAGTTACCTGGACAGCAATCTGGAAGATGGTAATTACATTTCTTCTACAGATAAAAATGTTATTGTCATTGGTGGCGGAGATACCGGATCTGACTGTGTAGCAACTTCACTACGTCACGGCTGCCGCAGTGTCACCCAGTTCGGTACGCATGACAAAGCTCCACTGGAACGTGATCCAATCGCGAATCCATGGCCGCAGTTCCCGAATGTGTATACACTGGATTATGCGCAGGAAGAAGCGAAAGCTATTTTCGGCAGTGATCCTCGTGAATTCTCTATCATGACAACCAAGTTTGTCGGTGATGAAAATGGTAATCTGAAAGAACTGCATACCATCCAGATTCAGCGTATCGTCGATGAGACCGGACGCAAAATCTATCAGCCTATTCCAGGAACCGAGCGTATATTCCCGGCAGAGATTGCGCTAATCGCTATCGGATTTGACGGACCGGAACAGACACTGGCTCAGCAACTTGGTCTGGAAACGGATCGCTGGACCAATGTCAAAGCCCGCTACGGTAAATATACGACTAATGTAGACAAAGTATTTGCAGCTGGGGATATGCGCCGTGGACAAAGTCTGGTCGTATGGGCGATCAACGAAGGTCGCGAAGCAGCGCGCGAAGTGGATAAATATCTGATGGGTGCAACGGTACTTGTCTAAATCCAATTTGATCTCTACAATTGCAGACGTTAGACGTTAGACGTTAGACGTTAGACGTTAGACGTTAGACGTTAGACGTTAGACGTTAGACGTTAGACGTTAGACGTTAGACAGTGTGTTATATGCACAATAACCGTTTTGTGTATGCAAGCTTACCATTACGAATAAACGTATAAGCGATATTGTTGAATAGTATGGAAAAAAGACTGCACCCTCCAGTGCAGTCTTTTTTCCATGCTACAAATGTAATTATTGAAGTGTGCAGAAGGGTCCTTGTTGCTGCCGATTCTTTCATCGAATTCCAAAACACAATATGCTATAATGTGAAGTGAGTAATAGGTACGTGAGAAAGGGGGCTGCACTCCAGAGTGTAGCTCCTTTTTTGCCGAAATACCAATAGATGAGAGTATCGAAAGTTTGAAAAGCTGGGAATGAAGCAATGAGGTAAATCGATAGCTACACAGCAATTAGAGTCTTTAATATCCAGCTCTGGAAGTCACATCGAAGAATGCAACCAACCTTATGGTAGTCCATTCCGGGAAAGGAATGAAAGCATGAAAATTCTAGTCATTGCCGAGAAGCCTGATATGGGCCGTAATATTGCGGCTGTTATTGAACCAAAAGCGCGGAATCAGCGTACGCATCTCGAAGGGGAACAGTATATTATCACCTGGGCGATCGGCCATCTGATCGGATTGGCTGAACCGGATGCCTATGATCCCAAGTATAAAAAATGGAATTTTAGAGATTTGCCGATTATTCCCGACGAATTCAAAATTGTACCGAACCCGCGCACCAAAGATCAGCTCAAGGTAATTGGTGATTTGGCCAAGCGCTGTGACCGCATCGTGAACGCGTGTGATGCCGGGCGGGAGGGACAGCATATTTTTGCGCTGATCCAGCGTCAGCTCAAGCTGCGTCAGCCGGTCAAGCGGCTATGGATCTCCGACCTGACTCCGGAAAGTATACGTAAAGGGTTTGACCAGCTCCGGGATAGCAGCGAGTTTGAGAATCTGACGCGGGCAGCACGGGCGCGCAGCGAAGCGGATTGGCTGATCGGGATGAATGCTTCACGCGCATTTACGACCAAGCACAATAATTTGCTTTCGGTAGGACGTGTACAGACTCCTGTACTGGCGCTGATTTATGATCGGCAAAAGGAAATCGAGGCATTTGATTCCCAGACCTTCTATGAAGTAAGAGCCAGTTTCAAGCAGCATGATAAAACGTATGAAGGGGTATGGCAGGGAGATCGTATCACCGATAAGACCAAAGGCGAAGCTATTGCAGACAAGGTGAAAGGCAAAGAAGGACAAATTACCAAGTACGATATTCGTGAAAGCAAGGAATATCCGTATAAACTGTATGATCTGACTCTGCTTCAGCGGGATGCCAATGCCAAGTTTGGATATTCTGCCAAAAAAACGCTAGACATTGCCCAGGCTCTATACGAGCGTCATAAAGTAATTACTTATCCGCGTACCAATTCCAACTATGTGACCGAGCAGAATATTGACGGTATGCATAAAGTGTTGGGTATGCTCAAGAATACGCCTTATGAAGAACTAGCAGGAGGCGCAGATGGTAAACGGGTACATGTGAACAACAAAGCCGTCTGTAATCCTGGCAAAGTAGAAGATCACCATGCTATTTTGCCGACTCTCAAAAAGCCGGGTACTCTCAGCAAAGAAGAGCAGCAGCTGTACGATCTGATTGTGCGTCGTTTTCTTGCCCAGTTCTATCCACCGGCAGAGTACAAGCATCATACAGTCATGACGGTTGTAGAGCAGGAGACGTTCAAAACGGCAGTTAAAGAATTATTGTTTCTCGGCTGGAAAGTAACACTGCCTGATAAGGATAAAGCCAAAAGCGGCAACAAATCTTCTGCTCGCAAAAACTCTGATAAGGAAGAGGATCAAGAGGAAGAAGTTCAGGAGCCTTTTATTATAGACAGCAAGCTGCCTGTTCTGTGCCGCAAGGTAGATGTAAAGGAAAAAGCGACACAGCCACCCAAAGCGTATACCGAAGGTACACTGCTCAAAGCAATGGAAAGTGCAGGCAAGCAGATCGAAAACGAAGAGCTTCGGGATGCAATGAAAGAATCGGGTCTCGGTACACCTGCTACACGTGCAGCCACCATCGAGCGTCTGAAGCAGGTGGGATATGTTACTGCTAGCGGCAAAAAGATCGAGCTGACGCTCAAAGGGCGTGCTGCGATCGAACTGATTCGCTCTGCTGGCGTCGAGCTGCTCACTTCTCCCGAAATGACGGGACATTGGGAGCGCCGTTTGAACCAGATTTCCCGTGGCGAAGCTGATCCGGATCGCTTTCTGGAAAGTGTCAAAAAGTTCGCTGTGTCTGTTATTGATAAAGTAAGCACACAGCTGCCAGCGGCGGCGGGAGCATTTGGTGATGAAAGCAGCCGTGCCAGAGGTAAAGGCAAATCCGGTGCTGGCAGTTCATCATCACGTGCGCGCACAAAAGCTGCATCAGGCCCGAGCAAGAGTGGTTCAGCACGCAGCAGTAGCAGGGGAGCTTCTCCAGCTGCAGCAACTGCGACTGTAGAGAAGAAAGTATCGCTGGGAGCCGCTGGGGAACATGCTGCACTGGGGAGCTGTCCATGCCATGGATGTGGTGGTGTCATTATCGAAGGTCGCAAAGGATACGGTTGTTCCCATTTCAAGCAAGGCTGCAAATTTGTCATCTGGAAAGAATATGTGGGCAAAAACATTTCAGTTACGATGTTAAAGTCACTGCTTGAAAAAGGAGAAACCCAGGTGCTGTCCTTTAAAAAAGGTGGTCAAACGCATAAAGGAAGAATCAAGCTGGCCGAGAAAGAGACCGGCAAGCTGATGGTTGAAGCAGTACACTCCTGATCTGCCTGATAGTTGGGTGATGATAGGAAGCACAGCCGTCCGAAAAGAAGCCGGATAAGCAGGGTAAGACAGAGAGACCGTGAAGGGGATAACGCGCAGGTCAATAGATGATACTAGCGAATAAATGCGCATGATCCGCAAAAAAACGGACCCGGGATTATCCCGAAGTCCGTTTTTTCTCATGTATGCGCAGGCTCTGATGAATAACATCAGGTACCTCTGTTAATTTGGATACGGTGTGGAACGATTGCTCGCTTCCAGCCTGGAGCTGTATGATATCGTAAGCCCATTCCAGTTCGTGCTTGATATAAATCGTGTTCAGTGATGCCTGCAGAGCAGGCTGTACATCCGAACGCAGAGAGTTGCCGATCATCCAAGTGTCCTGACGAGGCAGCAGATGAGAAGTAATAATCTCTTCCAGTGCGGTCACATTTTTGTGCTGACGGATAAAGACACGGGAGTCAAAATAAGATGTCAGCTTCATCTGATCGATTTTGCGCTGCTGGATAGCATTTTCGCCACCTGTGTACAAATACAGGGTATGTCCGGCCTGCTGAAGCATCTCCAGTGTCTCGACCATGCCGGGATAAGCTTCGACTTCCTTTTCATAGACACTACTGCCGAGTATACGCAGTTGATGCTCTTCCGGTTCGGAGGTTGGGCGATTGTACAATTCGCTGAAATGGCGATAGGTTTCGACCAGAGAACGAGGGAAGTGTTCGCTGGCAAACCCTACTTGGTGCACGCCAGCTACATCAATCTCCATTTGTTTTTGGCGAATGTCCTGCATTTGCAATCCTTCGTCTGCAAACCAGCCGGACAGCAGGCTGATAAATTCATCAAGGATCAGATTAAAATACTTGTTGCAGTAAATCAGCGTATCATCCATATCGAAGATCAGATGCTGGTGCCGAATGTCTTTCATGAAGTTCACTCCTTAAATACGGATATACGATTCCAAAAATAACTGCAGCTCGGACACTCCATCCTGCCGCAGACTGAAGCGGTCAATATCTTCCCGGCCCAGATGGATACGCAGCAGTCCGGCTACACGCAGCATCATCAGATGATGCATCAGTGTCTCCTGTGGCTGCAGCAGATCATGAGCCATCTCCTGCAATGAACGGGGCTCACCGCCAATATAACGCAGCATACGAAGACGTTCCGGGTCCGACAGAGCCCGTGTCAGGCGCAGCAGCATATTGGGAGGATCTTCCTCGCCTTCTTCCGGTACATCGACAGGATACTGGATTAACAGAACACCATCATAAAAGCAGTACGTATTAATCGGCCGGTTATGCACGGTTGGGAACAGAATGACCGTGTGCAGTCCAGGCATAGGAGAGACAACTAGACCACCGGAAGCATATTCGATCAATGCTTCCGGTTCCATCTTATCGAGCAGGCCGATTTTTTCTTCACCGTCTTCTGTAATAAGCGGCATAATCTGGCCTTCAATCTGATGAAAATAATGCTCGTACCACAATTTGAGCAATGGAGCATAACTCCGCTGAATACGAATGCTGTCATTCAGCGATAAGGAAGGCATGATAGGATGAATTTCATCCCACATGCTACTTTCCGAAGTGTGCTCAAGGTGCTCAAGAAAATGCTCCACCGAACGTTCGGGCTGTCGGCAGCTGGCCCAGGCATATAGTGCATCGTAATCATCGAACGGCCAGGAGGAAGCTTCCAGTATCGCGAGGCGTACTCCATGGCTTAATGTATTGTCAATTTCCCGAATCCACTCGGTGCCGAGGTCGATATCCCGTATCCATTTCTTGGTGACATAGACCATGAAACTTCCGAGCAGATCATAAATGGGGGAAACGTCTATTTTCACTTGATAGCTCATGAAACGAGAACCTCCCAGAATATAATCATCAGTCAATGCATTCCTATAACAGGCTTGATTCCTAACTTCCTATTGTGCTTATTATGGCTTGTCTGTGTACGGATTGTCCACTATAATGTTCGGGTGGTCCGAGTGAACAGACATCGTCATATTATATGAAACAGAAGAGGAATTGCAGTTTGTTGCATACTGTTCACTATACCAAATTACAGCATAGATACAGCGTTTTGTAAAATGCTGATACATAAAAATGGAGGAAATATCGTGTCTGACACAACATCATCCAATCGTTCATCTATTTATTCGAACCAGACATCTCATTTTGTGATTCTGATTATTGCAATTATTACAGCAGGACTAAGCCAGGGTATGCTGCTGCCGGTACTGGCTATTTTTCTGGAGAGGATGGGCGTATCATCCACTGTCAATGGACTGAATGCGGCTGCCTTGTATGTTGGTTCCTTTGCCATGACCCTTGCGGCAGAGCGCCTGCTGGGTGTACTGGGATTCAAGAAGCTGATGCTCTGCGGATTACTGCTGGTAGTCATTACCCTGCCGCTGTTTCCGCTGTATCCAAGTATCGCCTTTTGGTTTGTACTGCGTATGCTGGTCGGTATTGGAGACAGTGCTATTCACTATTCGGCACAATTATGGGTATTGATGGCTGCACCTGCCGAAAAGAGAGGACGCAATCTTTCCATTTATGGAATGTCCTACGGAATCGGGTTCAGTATCGGTCCGCTCGGTATCCGGCTGTTGGACTGGGGTATGATGGCTCCATTCCTGATCATGACAATTGTATTTATTATCGTCACTGTACTTGTATGGATAAAGCTTCCTGACGGCAAACCAGCCAAGGAAGAAGGCTCTGAACCGCAAAAAGGACGTTTTGGTCGCAGTTACCGGTGGGCCTGGTATGCATTGATTCCTGCTCTGTTGTACGGTTATATGGAAGCGGCAATGAACAGCAATTTCCCGGTTTATGGACTGCGGATCAGTCTGACCACAGATGCGATTGCTTTCCTGCTTCCTTTTATCGGCATAGGAGGTCTTGTCCTGCAGCTGCCGCTGGGTATGCTGAGCGATCGATTTGGCCGCAAAAAGATATTGATGCTGTCCGGAAGTATTGGCGGGCTGTTGTTTGTACTGGTCCCGCTAGTCGGAACGAATATTTGGATGATGGCGGCCTTGTTCGCTGTAGCCGGTGGTTTGATCGGTTCCTTTTTCTCTCTGGGGCTCGCCTATGCAGCAGATATTCTGCCCAAAATGTATTTGCCTGCAGCCAATGTGCTGGCGTCCTTTCATTTTAACTTCGGCAGTATTGTCGGCCCTGCTGTAGGTGGTAAGGGAATTGAGATGGGATCTGCGTCCAGTCTGTTCTGGGTACTCGGTGGCTGTTATATCCTTTTTGCAGCAATGGGGTTTGTATTCCGTGAAAAGCAAAATAAAATCCAAGCGTAGATGGCATTTATCCGCTTTTTCCCCTAAACTATACAATATGAGCAATAATGTTGCTGATACGAAAGAGAGTTGCTAACAGCTGGCAAACTGCATCATTTACGTATCAGCCGTACGAAGTAATTAAATATCTGAAACCAGCAGATCACGTTGGGATGAATAGTGCAGAAGGGCGGTCGCAGCAATGTCTATGATTCATGTAGATCATCTGACAAAAATAGTCGGAGAAGATAGAACCAGAGTACTCGATGATATCAGCCTGGAAATTCAGCATGGCGAAATGATTGCACTTGTCGGTCCAAGCGGCAGCGGCAAAAGTACACTGCTAAAATGTCTGGCTATGCGGGAACCCTGGTCGGAAGGAAGCTTTCGGGTAGGGGATACCGATATTCTCAAGTCCGGATTCAGTGGTAAACGTAAAATTAGCCGGGAATGGTCTTTTCTGGAGCAGAGCCCCCAGCTTCATCCGGAACGTACAGCACTGAAGACGGTGCTGATCGGTCAGTCGGGGCAGACACCTGTCTGGCGTATGCTCACGGGTATGGTACGTTCTGATGATTATATGGGAGCGATGGATATTCTGGAGACGCTCGGTCTGCTGGATAAAGCGCATCAGAAAGCAGGTACGCTCAGCGGCGGTGAACGGCAACGTGTAGCTATCGCACGTGCGCTCGCCCATGGAGCGAAGGTAGTGCTGGCAGACGAACCAGTTACCGGTCTGGACCCGAAATCCGGCGAAGAAGTGATCAAGACGCTTCGCTCGCTATGTACGAGTGAACGGCTGACGGTTATTGCCGTTATTCCGCTGGAGCTGGCTGAACGTTATGCTACACGCATAATTGGTCTGCAGGAAGGCCGGATTTCCTTTGACATTAATGGAAGAAGGTTAACGAGCGCAGAACGAAGATTGCTATAACCAAAATGGCCTGCAAGCCATAGAGCAGGCCGACGAAGAGAGTGATAATAATGAACCGAATGATATGGATCAGGATGTTGGCGGTAGCCGGCTTGCTATTTTTGCTGAGCGGCTGCAGCTTTAACCCGCTGTCTGATCCAAAGACATTGATTCAGACACCAGAACTTCCCTCGGACAAGCAGACATTGAACAGCGTCATCAGTGCGGAATTGCCTGAGGGAGCCAGTATTCAAAGTCCCAAAAACGGCAATACCAGCCGGATTCAGACCGTGGATCTGGATGGAGATGGAACGAGCGAGACCATTGTTTTCTATCAGACGACCAATGGACGCATTAATGGAATGATCTTCGAACAGTCAGGAGATACATGGGTCAAGCAGCTGGATATCATAGGATCTGGTTTTACACTGGAGAGTGTAGAGATTACAGATGTCACCGGAGATGGGCGACGCAATCTACTGGTCGGTTATTCCAACGATACGGCCAGCAATGATAATACACAAAAGACACTGGATGTCTATGATTATGACAAAGGCAAGCTTACCAAAGAAAACCATATACCTTATTCATATTATGAAACGATTGATATGGATGGGGACGGTATCAATAATCTGACAACAATGACGATGAACAGTAATCCGGATTATGTGGCTGTTACGGT
The DNA here is from genome assembly GCF_000346635.1 of Paenibacillus shenyangensis. NCBI lineage: Bacteria > Bacillati > Bacillota > Bacilli > Caryophanales > Paenibacillaceae > Paenibacillus > Paenibacillus shenyangensis. The sequence continues at coordinate 186,288 of NZ_AOIG01000008.1, read as the reverse complement.
CTATGGGTACGACAATGGATTCAAAAAAATAGATTCTATTGATCTCAATAATATTGTAAGTGCCTATAATGTAGTAGCCGGCAAGGTGGCTCCCGATCAGAATGGTATTATTATGGATCAGGCACTCGGGAAGTCCGGATTCTCGCATTTGTTTATTATGAGAGATGGCAAGTTGGAGGATGTATTCCAACTCAGTCGTCAGGCGACCTGGAAAGACATGCAGATTGTCAGTGAAGATATTAATAATGATGGTATTCTGGAAATTGGCATGGTGGAAATCCCGGCAGGCTGGGAAAACATCGCACCTGTCGAAACTCCTTTGTTCACCAATTATTATCAGTGGACGGGTGGCGGAACTTTAGAAAAGCTGGTTAGTCAGCAGTACCGGGATGAAGATGGTCGTTTTGTGATCAAGATTGCTAGCGACTGGATGCAAAAGATTACATTGGATACCAAATCCAACAAAGATAAAGATCTTCGATTTGTACTAAAAGATACCGGTGAAAAGGTAGCTGAAGTTCGGTTCTTTAGTGAAAATGAATGGAATAATCATAACGGGGATTGGGAAATCATCGCTGAAAACAGAGGACAGGTTATTGCACTCTGGGAAAATGACAAAATCAATATTATTCAAAATTAAGCGCAGGATAAACAGGGAGGAACAGCTGCATGAGCAAAGTGCTAATTATGGAAGACGAAGAGTCTATCCGCAGTTTTATTATTATTAACCTGAAACGTAATGGATTTGAAGTACTGGAAACCGAGAACGGGGAGCAGGCGCTGCATATGCTGGAGACTGTGCCTGATATCGATATTGCACTGCTGGATGTTATGGTGCCGGGTATTGATGGGTTTGAGGTGTGCCGCCGCATTCGTGAGAAGAATGAGCGAATCGGTATTATTTTTCTGACAGCCAAAGTACAAGAGCAGGATAAAGTGTATGCACTATCGGTAGGAGCAGATGATCATGTAAGCAAGCCGTTCAGCCCAACCGAACTGATCGCACGCATTCAGTCTTTGCTGCGCCGCGTCAATGTACAACGTGAATCGGATACCAAGGTATCTTTTGAATCGGGTCCGTTTACTCTGGATCTGATCTCCAAGCAATTCAAGAAAAACGGCAAAATGATCGAGCTGACACCAACCGAATTCTCACTGGTTCAGTTCTTCCTCGAAAAAGAAAATACGCCGCTCAGCCGTGATCTGCTGCTGGATCATGTATGGGGCAAAGACTATATGGGTGATCCCAAAATTGTCGATGTAAATATCAGACGACTTCGCCAGAAAATCGAAAACAATCCGTCCGAGCCTGAATTTTTGCAGACGGTATGGGGACATGGTTATAAATGGAGAGGCCGGGAGTCATAATGATTAAAAAGGGGATGACCCGGCAGATTGTTCTGCATTATTTTCTAGTCGTCTTTCTGACGATTCTTCTGGTCGAAATGGTATTTCTATTTGCTATTCGTACGTATTATTACGATGGGATCTCTAACTACTTGCAATCTTCTTTTGATAATACGAGTGCACCGACCAATTCCAGGGATCTGATCTCTACCTATACACTGGACAAAGCCGAGGTGCAGGTGCTGGATCTCAAAGGGAATGTAATCCAGAACTCTACGCCGTTCCGTCTGGACAAGCCGATTCAGACCGGCGATATTCCACAGGCATTGACAGGCTCTACAGGCCGCTGGATTGGCAAACAGGCCGGAACCGGTGAAGATGTGATGGCAGTCACGCGGATGATTCAGATTAATGGAGACAAGTCCTATCTGGTTCGTTATGTGACTTCCCTGGAGCTGGTCAATCAAAAGCTGTTATACATCACGCTTGTATCTACAGGTATCGGCATTATCATATTGATCATCGTACTGATTGTCAGTGTGGGTCTGGCCAATTCGATCGTTAAACCAATTAATAATATTATCAACGTATCTACCCTGATGGCGAAGGGAGACTTTAATGTCAGGATCAAGGGGAATTATCCCCACGAAATCGGTGACCTGGCGTCTACGCTGAATTATATGGCAGATGAGATTGTACAAAGTAATCAGGTAAAAGATGATTTTATATCTTCGATCTCTCATGAACTTCGTACTCCGCTAACAGGAATCAAAGGTTGGAGCGAGACCCTGGTTTCCGGCGGATTCGATCCGGAAGAGACCAAGCTCGGAATGAGTATTATCTCCAAAGAGACCGACCGTCTGATCGGACTCGTCGAAGAAATGCTGGACTTTTCCAAGCTGCAGCAAAATCAAATGAAGCTGGTAATGGGCGAAGTCAATATGAAAGAACTGCTGCAGGAGACTATGCTGAATGTATGGGCCAAAGCCGAGCAAAAACATATCAGTCTGAGCCTGCAGCCAGGTGAACGTCCATTTCTTGTCTATGCCGATGGCAACCGTCTAAAACAGGTCTTCCTGAATCTGGTCGATAATGCAATCAAATTCTCACCGGATGGATCTATTATTGCTCTGATGATTACCGAAATAGCACCTGATAAGGTACGTATTTCAGTCAAGGATCCCGGCATCGGGATCAGCCCGGAATTTATGGAAAAAGTAAAAGATCGATTTTTCCAGGTGAATCCGAATCAAGGGGGAACTGGACTGGGACTGGCTATTACCCAGCAGATCGTCAAGCTGCACCAGGGCGAAATGCATATCGAAAGTGAACTCGATCAGGGAACAACGGTCAGTGTGGATCTCCCATTGCTGGATCATACGCAGCAATCCGGACCTTTGACATAGTACAGGGAGGCGGAATGATGAATCTGTCAGCAACCAGAGAAGCTGTCCATATTCGCAGAGCAGAGCTGGATGAGCAGGAGCGTGTTAGACATTTTCTGATCGAAGCAGCAGACTGGATGGAAGCAAGAGGGATTGGGCAGTGGAGAAGAGAACAGTTTACAACAAAGCTGATTCACAGCTATTTTGTAGAGCGTGAAGTCTATATGGCGGAAGTGGCAGGAGAGCCTGCAGGCATGTTCACCCTGCAAAAGGGAGATGCTGATTACTGGCAGCATTTAAACGATGAGCAGTATGTGTATTTGCACCGATTGACTGTATCGTCACGCTTCCGTTCTATTGGACTGGGACCTGCGATGTTGAGATGGGCGGAGCAGTATGCAGAGCGTCAGGGAAGCAAAGGGCTGCGCCTGGATTGCATGGCGGATCTACTACCATTGAACCGATTTTATCAACAGCATAATTTCCGCTATATGGGCACGCATAACGTTAATGGTAAGCTGGCCAATTTGTATGAGAAACTGCCGCCTGCCCGTGACCATGAGATCCGGCTGCAGTATTTTACAGCTAATGATTATGAACAGTTGATACACTGGTCAGGTGATGCCGAATTTCTGATGCAGTGGAGTGGTCCGCAGTGGCATCATCCCCTGAAGATAGCTGATTTGGATGCTTATCTACAGGATGCCAATCATCCGCTGTATTCAGATCGACTGATCTATACAGCTATCGACCGCACCAATAATCGGACAGTAGGACATATTGCGTTGACCCGTATGGATCGGGAACATCGTTCAGCTCGTCTATCCCGTGTACTGGTAGGGGATCATGAAGCAAGAGGAAAAGGTTATGGTCGCCAGATGATCCAGGAAGCGCTACGAATCGGATTTGATACCCTGGGGATGCATCGTATAACGCTGGGAGTACTGGATTATAATACGCAGGCCAAATCCCTGTATGAATCGATTGGGTTTCAGCAGGATGGCTTGATGCGTGATGCATTGTATCAAAATAACCAATATTATAATCTATGTGAGATGAGTATGCTGGAAGAAGAATGGCATACGAGTCGTCCTGCCAAGATATTATAACGACAGGATTAGATCGTACAGAACATGTATACATTCTAGGGTAAAGAATAACTGGAGTATGAGGATAGAATAGATTATTATAATGTACTCTATACACCCAGTTGTGAGAGTTATAACGGTTTGTATACCTTGCACATAGCATACAAAAAAGGCGGAGCATATGCTCCGCCTTTTTGCTTTATATTTCGTTCAATGTTGTTGTATGAGTGGATGCCAGCTATTAAGAAGAAATACCGCCAGCACGTACGCGTCCGGATTTGTCATATACTTCTTTGAGCAGCATAGCAGGCTGGGTACGAACAGATGGTTTTGCATATACTGTTTCGTAAGGAGCTACTACTTTGATCTCGTCCTTGGTACCCTGAACGATTGCGTTATCTTTGATCACTGCACCTTCGGCGATAATTGCATATTCGATATGCGCATTTTTGCCGATAAATGCACCTGGCATGATAACACTCTCGATCACTTCAGCTTGTTTGCTGATCGTGGAATCGTTAAATACAACTGAACGCTGTACACTACCTTCCAGAACCGCTTTACTGCTGATCATGGAGCAATCAGGAGCGTCAACATTTTGAACATCAGGAGCGATCTCCAGATCGGCTGAGAACATTGGCCAGTCTGTTCTTTTCAGTTCAAACTGCTTGCTGTGCTCCAGGATATCCATATGAGCTTCCCACAGACTGTTGATTGTACCTACATCTCTCCAATAGCCGAGGAATTCGTAAGCAACCACTTTCTCGCCATCTGCCAGCATTTGTGGAATGATGTCTTTACCAAAGTCATGATTGGAGTTCGCTTTGGCAGCATCCGCAACAAGATGCTGTCTCAGGTACTGCCAATCAAACACATAAATTCCCATGGAAGCCAGATTACTTTCCGGATCAGCCGGTTTCTCGGAGAATTTGGTAATCATCATGCTATCGTCCACGCTCATTACACCAAAGCGGCTCGCTTCTTCCCATGGTACTTCCACCACGGAGATGGTTGCTTTGGCATTATTGTCTTTGTGGGACTGCAGCATTTCAGTGTAGTCCATATGGTAAATATGATCGCCGGATAGAACCAGAATGTTTTCCGGATTCAAGGCATCAATATATTCCAGGTTTTTGTAAATGGCATCCGCTGTGCCCATATATTCGCCTGTTGTCTCGGAAGACAGCAGGGTAATGTTCATTTTTATTGCATCTGTGGACCAGGAATCTCCTTGACCAATATGATCGTGCAACGATTCCGCCTCATATTGAGTCAGTACACCCACGGTATCAATTCCGGAATTCACACAGTTGCTAAGAGGAAAATCGATAATTTTGTAGTCTCCGCCGAATGGTACGGCAGGCTTCGCAACAATGGACGTCAGAGGTGCTAATCTACGTCCTTCACCTCCGGCCAGCAACATAGCGACGCATTCTTTGTTTGTATTTTTCATGTCGTTTTCCCTCCCATTTTCATGACAACGCTCAGTTGACAATGTATTAGTTTTATAAACCTGTGACATAGCCCTTGAAACAACAGGATTGTAAAATATTATCAATGCCGAAATTCTGTTCCCCTGTTTTGAGCCATTCTGTTCCCCTGTTTTGAGCCATTCTGTTCCCCTGTTTTGAGCCATAAGATGAAGAAACATAATTTACAGTGACTGCCTATTTTCAATCATGCTAAAATGGGGTAATAATCAAGGTTAAAAGCTTATAGCCTTATCGGCAGCAAGCTTCGGCGGTGTTTACTACTAGTGGAGGTGATATTTTGGTACAAAAATATACGGAATATAAATTACCTACTGCAGACGAAATTTACCTTTTTCATGAGGGAACCAACTATCATACGTATCGTCAATTTGGCTCTCATTTAACATCCGAAGAAGGGCAGAAAGGTGTAAGATTTACAGTATGGGCTCCTCATGCTCAGCAGGTGAGTGTGGCAGGGGACTGGAATAACTGGAATGCCGAGGAATATCCTTTACATAAATTGGATCAATCGGGGGTATGGAGCGGATTTGTCTCCGGGATCTTCGAGGGAACTATATACAAATACGTAATTACTTCACCAAGTGGCGAAGTCTTCTTCAAAGCGGATCCTTATGCAGTTCATGCCGAAGTGCGTCCGGCTACAGCTTCGGTCGTTAAGTCGCTCGAAGGCTACAAATGGAAAGACGCCGCCTGGAAGCGCAAGCGTCGCCTTCCTTATCAGCGGCCCCTCAATATTTACGAAATGCATTTTGGCACATGGCGTCAAAAAGAAGATGGCAGTTTGTACAGCTATACAGAGCTGGCCGAACTGCTGGTGCCTTATCTGGTGGATATGGGATATACGCATGTGGAGCTGATGCCGCTCACCGAGCATCCTTATGATCTATCCTGGGGATATCAGAGTACAGGATACTTTGCGCCAACCAGCCGTTTTGGTACGCCGCAGGAGTTGATGTATTTTGTGGACACCTGTCATCAGGCTGGGATCGGCGTATTGCTGGACTGGGTACCGGGACATTTTACCAAGGATGCACATGGTCTGCGTATGTTTGATGGTACGCCTCTGTATGAATATGCCGATCCCGACCGGGCAGAAAAGCACGGATGGGGGACATTATCCTTTGACTTTGGTAAACCGGAAGTTCGCAGCTTCTTGATCTCCAGTGCACTATACTGGATGGACGTATATCATTTTGACGGATTGCGGGTAGATGCAGTGACCAGTATGATCCGGCTTGATTTTGAACGCGAAGGCGGAGGCTGGAAGCCCAATCAGCACGGCGGTGTGGAAAATCTGGAGGCGATCTCTTTTTTACAGCAGTTGAACAAGACGATTTTCCAGTATCATCCGTATGCACTGATGATGGCAGAAGAATCAAGCGCATGGCCAGGCGTAACCAAACCTGCACATGAAAATGGTCTTGGATTTAACTATAAATGGAATATGGGCTGGATGAATGATACGCTGGACTATGTAGAAGCTTCGTTTGAAGCCAGACCTTCCAAGCATAATCGGCTGACTTTCCCACTCGTCTATGGTTATTCGGAGAATTTCACACTGCCGTTATCGCATGACGAAGTGGTTCACGGCAAAAAGTCGCTTCTGGACAAAATGCCGGGTACCTATGAACAAAAATTTGCCGGTCTTCGCCTGCTGCTCGCTTATCAGATGACGCATCCCGGCAAAAAGCTGTTGTTTATGGGCGGTGAATTCGGTCAGTTTATCGAGTGGAAAGATCAGGATCAGCTGGATTGGCTGCTGCTGGATTATGAAATGCATCAAAAAGCACAAAATTATACCCGCGAGCTTAATCAGTTGTATCTGAATTCACCTGCACTTTGGGAACGTGATCACGACTGGGAAGGGTATGAGTGGTTAAATGCAGATGATGCGCAAAATAGTGTGATTACCTATATGCGCAAAGGCAAAAAACCTTCGGACACGCTGCTGATTGCTATCAACTTCCAGCCGGTACCACGTGTCAATTATCGTATAGGCGTTCCCAAATCCGGAACCTATACGGAAATATGGAACAGTGATGAACCCAGATTCGGTGGAACAGGTGGTAGAACGATCCAGACAGCTCCCTCCGAGAAAATCGAGTGGAATGGCCAGGAGAATAGTATTATGCTGAATCTGCCGCCACTTAGTGCAATTATCATCAAACGGAGTACAGCCAGACGCAAAAAGGTCTGATTATTCCGTATTATTCCCGCTCTACTATACCTTTTTACCATACAGACCAATTTAAGTTAGGGAGGATATAAGGATGAATATTTTATTTGCAGCAGCCGAGGCCAACCCTTTTATCAAAACAGGAGGTCTGGCTGATGTTATTGGAGCTCTGCCTACAGCTCTGAAAAAGGAAAAATGCGATGTCCGCGTTGTGATGCCCAATTACAAAAGTATCAGTGAATCCGTACGTAACCAGGCCACACTGGTAACTGTGATTCAGGTACAAATTGGCTGGCGCAGTCAGTACTGCGGCATCAAGCAGTTCAAGCAGGATGGAATCACTTTCTATCTTCTGGACAATGAATATTATTTCGGACGTGACGGTGTATATGGCTATGGAGATGATGCAGAACGGTTTGCTTTCTTTAGTAGAGCGGTTCTGGATATTCTGCCGGCCATAGATTTCCAGCCTGATATTATTCATTCGCATGACTGGCACACAGGCATGATCCCGCTGCTGCTTAAAGCCCAGTATCAATCGGTTCCTTTCTACTCGAATATACGTACTGTATTTACTATTCATAATCTGCTTTACCAGGGAACATTCCCATACTCCGTATTATGGTCCCTGTTTGGTCTGGATGATCGTTATTTCCATGCTGAAGGAGTAGAATATTACGGCAATGTAAGTTACATGAAGGCAGGTATTGTATTTGCTGACAGGGTAACTACAGTAAGCCCTACATATGCGGAAGAGATCAAAATGCCATACTACGGTTATGGTCTGGATGGTCTGCTTCGCTCACTGGGTGGCAAGCTGCGTGGTATTGTAAACGGCATAGATACCAAAAGCTATAATCCCGCTACTGATCCTTATTTGTCTTCCCATTACCGCAGCGGCACCAGCAAACGACTGGAAAATAAAAAGGCATTGCAGGAAGAACTCGGACTTCCGGTTGATCCAAAGATACCGGTTATTTCCATGGTCACTCGTCTGGTCGAATCCAAAGGACTGGATCTGATCACCCGTGTACTGGATGAACTGTTGTATTATGATAATGTGCAGTTTGTACTGTTGGGTACAGGAGAGTCGGCTTATGAAGACTGGTTCCGTGAAGCGGTATATCGTCATCCAAGCAATCTGGGAGCGGAAATCCGCTTCAGTGAAGGGGTGGCACGCCGAATGTATGCAGGTAGCGACATGTTCCTGATGCCATCCAAGTTCGAACCATGCGGCATTAGCCAGCTGCTCGCTCTGCGTTATGGCAGTATTCCAATCGTACGTGAAACCGGTGGATTGAATGATACGGTGCATTCTTATAATGAAATAACAGGAGAAGGTACAGGTTTTACTTTCAATTCCTATAATGCACATGATATGCTATATACGATCCGTCGTGCGCTTTCCTTTTATCATCAGCCTAAGCATTGGAAGCAGGTTATGAAAAATGCAATGGGTGGAGATTACAGCTGGCAGACTTCTGCCAGAGAATATATGGATGTCTACCGTGAAGCGCAGCAGTAAGCTGGCGTATTCACCGGATCATGCTCATTTCAACTGCATATACTAATTATTCATAATATGGCTATTTTATTGAACAAGACGACATACGGCTGTTTTTCTACAATGATTCATATGTAGGAAGCAGCCGTGTTGTTGTATATGCGATCGGAAGACACGACAGTCAAGCAGTGATTTGCCCATCAAGAGGGAGAGTATATAGAGGATGAATGAAGTAACAATTAGCAGTCAAGAATACGCAGAGCTTCGACAGATCAAGCATCATTACCAAAGTATTATGAATTACACCAGTGACCTCATCAGTCGTCATTCATTGGACGAGCGTTCCGCCTATCTGGACGTTTCTCCTTCATGTGTAGAATTAATGGGCTATAGACCGGATGAACTGCTCGGAACCAGCGGTTTTTCCTATGTGCATCCGGATGATGTGGAGCAGCTCGTCAATCAGATTAAATCCGAGCTGATCGATAGTCACTCGGTGACAGTTGTATATCGTAATCTGCGCAAAGACGGCTCCTATTTCTGGGCAGAAGCCATTTGCCGTCTGGTCAAAGATATCGATGGTAATGAAATTGAACTGCTGGCCATTATTCGGGATATCAGCATACGCAAAGAAATGGAAGAACAGCTGCAGGATCGGGAAAGACAGCTGCTGCTGCTGACCAATCATACGACCGACTTTTTATCCCAGCACAAAGCAGACTATGGAGCGACTTATGTATATGCTTCACCGGCATGTGAGCCTTTATTTGGCTACACAGTAGAAGAAGTGATGGGTACCGATGGATTGAGTTATATTCATCCCGATGATCTGCCCCATGTACGGGATTATCTGGAGAATATCGGTCACGGCAAGCTGACGAATGCATCCGATGCAGTCAGTTACCGTTACCTTCTCAAAAGTGGATCTTATATCTGGGTCGAGAGCACCTGCAGATATATCTATAATGAGCAGGGAGAACGGGAATATATTATTGGTGTCACCCGGAATATTCATGAAAGACGGGAACAGGCACGCAGGCTGAAAGAAAGCGAAAGCCGATACAAGTCCCTGTTCGAATTCAATCCGCTGGGTATACATGCACTGAGTCTGGAAGGGTATTATTTATCGGCAAATGCCAGCTTTCAGCGGATGCTTGGATATACAGAGGAAGAACTGAAACGCAGTTCATTTGAATCGATCGTCTATGCCGAAGATCTGGAATGGACCAAGTCCAATTTTGAAAAGGCCAAGCAGGGACAGACACGGCTGTACGAACTGCGAACCATTCACAAAGATGGACATCTCGTTGATGTCGAAGTAACCAATGTTCCTATCTATGTAGGCGATGAGCTGGTCGGTGTCTATGCGATCGTTCAGGATATCACCGAAAGCAAAAAGAATCTGGGCAAAATCTACAAATTGAGCAATGAACAAAAGCTGATTCTGGGTTCGGTGTCCGAAGGGATATTCGGTATCGATCTGGCTGGACAGACTACGTTTGTCAACCCGGCAGCAGTGAAAATGTTCGGTTACGAAGAAGGGGAGATGCTGGGGCTCAAGTTGCTGCATCATATGGAGCAGAGCGAACCGGACGGTAGTCCCAATCTGTCTGGGAGCACGCCTATACTGGATGCGCTGCTGCAGGGAGAGACTCGCCAGCGTGACGAAGCGGTACTCTGGCGCAAAGACAATACCAGCTTTCTCGCTTCCTATCAGGTAACACCGATCATTGATCATGGTAAGCGTATAGGAGCAGTAGTAGTGATCCGTGACCGAACCGAAGAGAACAAGATTATTCAGGCACGGGAAGTAGCAGAACAGGCGGATCGTGCCAAGTCCGAATTCCTGGCCATTATCAGTCATGAGCTTCGCACGCCGATGAATGGCATGATCGGTATGATGGATCTGCTTCGTGATACTCTGGAAACAACAGAGCAGCAGGAATATGCAGATATTGTAATGAATAGCAGCAATGCACTGCTGAAAATAGTCAATGAACTGCTTGATTTCAGCAAAATCGAAGCCGGGCGGATGGAGCTCGAATATGAACCTGTTCATCTGCAGGAGCTATTGGAACAGATTACTGAATTATTCGAAAAGCCTGCCTTGGACAAACAAATCACCCTGAATACAAGAGTGGATCCTACACTGCCTGAATCTATTATTAGCGATGGCAACCGTCTGCGCCAGGTGCTGATCAATCTGGTCGGGAATGCGGTCAAATTCACTGATGTAGGTGGTGTGATGCTGTCAGTACAGAGAAAGCCGCACCCCGACTGCAGTCTGATTATGATCGAATTTGTTGTTCAGGATACCGGCATGGGCATCCCTATCGATCAGCAGGCCAAGCTGTTCCAGCCTTTTTCGCAGATTGGTACAGCGAGGCATGGGGGCACCGGACTCGGTCTATCGATTTGCAAAAAAATTATTGAACTGATGGGCGGAGACGTTCAGATGGAGAGCCAGGAAGGACAAGGTTCTATCTTCTCTTTTACACTAATGCTGAATGTAGAAGATTATACAGGACTTAGCACGACGCTCCCTGAACAATTGCCGGCAGAAGAGCAGGATAAAGGAACCTATGGAGCACTTCGTATCCTGATTGCTGAAGATCATCTGATCAATCAAAAGCTGCTGCGTACCATTCTGACCAAAAAAGGCTACCAGCCAGATCTAGTCTATAACGGTCAGGAAGCGATTACTGCAGTCAGCCAGGAGAACTATGATCTCATCTTCATGGACGTGAATATGCCTCATATGGATGGTCTTCAGGCGACACGTCATATTCGCCGCATGGATGAACTGAATCACCAGCCTATTATTATTGCAGTAACCGCTTTTGCCCGCAAAGAAGAGCGTCAGCTCTGTATCGAAAGCGGCATGGAAGATTTTATTCCAAAACCGCTGCGGATCAGTGATGTGGAACACAGCCTGGAGCGCTGGTCCAAAGTAGTCCATCAGCGCAAGGTGAGAGTGTAAGGATTCTGCTTCAAATTATTTGAATAGATAGGATTAAGGTGATTGAGTGATAGATGCAGAGCTCTATTACTGGAAAGAAGGATGTCTGGTACCTTTACAGACATCCTTTATTTATATTGCGAAACGATAAATCAAACGAATGATATATCGAACAATAGCATATAACTGTAAAAGTAACAAAACAAAAAGTTGTTGGGATGAAGGTTTACTTTAAAGCGATAAACCACTATACTATAAAAGTTGATAATAATTATCATTATCATCTAATCAAGTCTACATATGAAGGAGAATTACATTATGAAAATGCATCAATGGATCAAAAGTCTGCTCGTTGCAGGCACATGCACAGCTATTCTTGCTGGTTGTGGAAATACTGCACAAAGTACAGAAACTTCACCAAACAGCGGATATTCTGCTGCTCCGGCAGCATCCGCGATTACAATAGAGCATGATATGGGCAGCACTACACTCCAGGTTCCTGCCAAAAATGTAGTCGCTCTGGAATGGTCTTTTGCCGATGATTTGCTGGCACTGGGGATTACGCCAGTAGGTATTGCCGACGATAACAAACCGGAAGCGATGAACAAGCTGGCCGGCAAATCGATTGAGTATATGCCGATGGGTGAACGGGAGACGCCAGACCTGGAGAAAATTGCTGGTGTAGCACCTGACTTGATTATTGCAGATACCGACCGTCATTCCAAAATCAAGCAGCAGCTCGATCAGATTGCTCCTACAATCGTATTGAACAGCCGCAAAGGATCATACAAAGACAGCCTGAAGGATTTTGAAGTGATTGCCAAAGCTGTAGGCAAAGAAGACGAAGCCAAACAGCGTCTGCAACAGCATGACCAGATTATGGCTGGTCTCAAAAAACAGGCCGATACCCTCAAAGAAAAAAGAGTGCTGATTGGTGTGGCGCGCAAAGATGGATTCAATGCTCATACGACCGCATCTTATGCCGGCGCTGTTTTGCAGGATCTTGGTTTTGATAACGTGGTGAAGGGGACAAGCGCTGACCCGTATCCGGATACCAATCTGGAGACCATTACTTCACTTGACCCAGATATTATCTTTATCGCTACAGACGACTCCGAAGCGATTACGAATGAGTGGAAAAAACTGCCGGTATGGAACAACCTCAAAGCTGTCAAAAACAATCAGGTGTATATGGTAGACCGCGATATCTGGACCCGTTTCCGCGGAATTACACCTGCTGAGAAGATCGGACAAAATGCGATAGACCTGCTTACCGGCAAAACACAGTCCAAGTAAATAGGATGTATAGGTACTTCTCATAGCAGAGATGGGATCATTTTATATAAAAAGTGCGCAGTTACCTGTTCAACAGGCTACGGCGCACTTTTTATGTATAGAGAGTGGTGCTGCTTCATTATTAAGAATTAGATTATCATTCTTATACTTGGCATACTTGGCATACTTGGCATACTTGGCATACTTGGGTCAGACTTATCAATGTTAGCCGGCTCTTATAGCGCATTTTGCATATTGCGGTTCTGGTAGCGCATAATTAATAGATATGCTGCTCCAAAAGCAAGAATAATTAGCCAAACCGGAATACGCGGATCAAACGTATATGCCCAGCCGCCAATAATACCTGCAGGTGAAGTGATCAGCAGAATCAGCACAGATAGCATCGAGAAAATCTTGGCTCGTTTTTCATCATTGATGGCATTGGCGACAGCAGCTTCCAGATAAGGAGAACTGATCATCATGCCGACAGCAGCTATTACGGTACTGGCAGCAATCCATCCCAGATTCGTAATCGGCCCGATCACCAGCATCAGATTGGACAATACCGACAGCAGGAATCCGGCCATCATGGACTTGTAAATAGCCTGTTCCGGAATACGCGGTGTAAGCAGCCAGAGTACCAGCAGCATCACGACTGAAGACACTGCAGGCACAAGCGAGATCAGATCGCTGTCTACATTGAGATAATCGGCCATGTAGAGTGAGAGATACGTTGTCTTGAGCGTAGTCTGAAAGTTAAACAATACATAGACGCTGAAGATTAGTAGCAGCGTTTTGCTGGCGGTGATCTCCTTGATCGCTCCCGCGTAATCAATCAGGCTTTTGCTTAAGCCCAGTTCACGGGTTTCTTTCATTTTACGGTAGCCCATCTCAGTCTCCCGGGTAGTCAGATGACGGCCAACAAATTGGAATGTCATAAGTAGGAATGCGAGCGCATACATAATTCTCGTACCGGGTACCAGGCCATAGGCGTATACCAGCAGACCACCCAGTGGAGCAAACAAACCGCCAATCACACTAATAATCTGCAGCAGGGTAAAGACATATGTACGATCTGTGGGCTTCGTATCTTCAACGACCAGACAATAAAAAGCAGTGGAAGGCACACGCTGAAACCCGTTCACCAGTGCAGCGGCAACGAAAAACCAGACATTTTGCGAGACTGCCCATAAAATAGCAGCGAGGCTCCAGCTTAATAGATCAAAATACAATACGGCCTTTTTACGACCCATCCGATCGGTCAGATAACCGCTGATAAAAGACGAGAATACCTGTACAATCAGACTGAGTGTCGTAATCCAACCAATAGCCGTCTCGCTTACACCAAGTTCATACATGTACAAGGTAGCATAGGTCATAACCATGCTGTAGGGAATCAGAAAAAAGGGTTCAAAAGCAAGGCAGCCGCGGCTATTGCCTTGAAGTCGGGGGAACCAGGTGCGTGCCATAATGTGTGTAATCCTCCGTTGGGTAGTGGGATGATAAAGCGGATAAGGGTTTTTCGATGAATCAATGTATACAAGATTAGAATAATGTTGCCCACGAATAGATGAATGAACATAACCTTACTAAGGTGTTGCAAAGAGCTGATTTGAGCGGCGTGCCGATTTCGTGCCAACCAAGATTATAAAGAAATATAATCCGTAACACATTGTTGTTCATTTTCTTTGGTTTTAATGATTGTTAGATATGTATAGTGTTATTTTCACTTTGTTTTAACTGATGATAGAATCATCTGTTTTTATTAAGATAGATTAAGCCAGCCACCTCCTATATTCAGAGTTATTATGCTTGATTTTAGCACAATTATAGGGTTTATCAATGTATAGCAGCTATAATTTACCCGCTTTTCTTAATGGATGTTATAAAGTGCGGAATAACCGAAGAAGCAATTATTTGAAAGGATTTTGTATAAGTCTAAACTGCAGCCATAATGAATAATCTTATAAGACCTTGAGTTTGAGAATCCTCAAGGTCTTTCTTTTACTCTCTTGTATAGTGCATAACGTCTTTAGAATACTCTCTTCTTTATTTTATACAGATTAAAAAAATGCTAAAAATAGTAATGGATTAAACCTATCTTAATCGTATGCTAACGAAGCAACATATGTAATGATAGGATATGCATAGCGAAACGAGCAAATTACGATTTTTTTCGTGATCGATAGGTACGTATCGGTAGTTGTTTTAATGGTTCGATGACCTAGTCGACGGGATACATAAAGTAAGCTTGCGCCAGATTCTAATAACAAGACTGCATGAGTATGTCTAAAGCCATGCGTTCCTTTATATTCTACGCCCACTTGTTTGCAATAAGACTCAAATGCTTCTCGAACAACCAAAGGCATTAAATATTGGCCCCATCCATTTTGGAATATTAAGTTATCTCCATGTGGGTTTAAGACGATCTTCTTTTGGATTTCTTTAAATTGTTCTAAATAGTAAAGCAAGTCATCGTCTAGTTGAATGGTACGATACGAAGAATAACTTTTCAGTGACGTAATTGTGAGCAGATTGTTTTTATCCCGGTTCGTTTGGCGCTCAATGGTCAATCGATTGCAAGATAGATCATCCCAGCACAAAGCAAGCGCTTCACTGATCCGCAAGCCGCTACGACTTAAAAATAACATCAGAGTGTAGTACAGCGGATAATTTTTGAAGCGTTTGGGTTTATACTGCTTCATGAACTCTAAAAGCTGATGAAGTTCATTATAGGTAAAGTATTTCACTTTTCGATTCGAATCGACGGCATCCTTGATCGGAACACGCAGACGATCTGCCGGATTCTTTTCTAAAATTTCCAAATCATGAATACAGAAATGAAAAATGCTTTTTAGCGTACCGAGGTATTTGTCACACGTTTTAGAGGCATATCCTTGATCAACGCAATCTTGTATCCATTCTTTCACATCTAATCGACAAATTTTGGATAATTTCATATTACCAAATCGAGGTAAGATATGAAGTCGCGATGTGACTTCTAGCTGTTCTGCACTAGAGTATTTTAATTCGTTTTGTTTGTGGCGAAACCATGAATCGACCATTTCTTCAAACAAGAGATGAGGTTGATTGAGAATATGTCCATAGTAAATTCGCTCTTCTACCCGATGGGCTTCGATTTCTGCTTCTTTTTTGGAACGAAACGTTCCAATACTCTGTTCTTTGCCATCGCGAGAAACGCGTGCTTGCCATTTACAACTCGGAAGTTTATGAAAGGTCGCCATAGATCATCATCCTTTTACGATGTGATGATCAGGGATGTGAATCACCCGATGGCTCCCAGTGTTATTAAATCCATCTTCATATCTGCTTGTGATTATATTTAAAATAATATCTTCGTTATATCGTTCTTAAGATATAGAGTTTTTGGAATAGTAACAAGCAGAAGGGGCAGCGTGAAACGATAACGTGTTGTTGGGAACTTTTGTTCTTGATTTTAGCATGTGTCTGTTGAGTTCTCAATCTGTTGATAAGCAATTTTACAGGCTAAAATGATGAATATGGTTTTCCATTATTCTTAATTACAAATATCAGCTTTATTCAATGTAAACAATTTTTTCATATCATTAATATATTTAAATACTTACATAATTTTCTTTATTTTGATAATAATGTAAAATTTAGTTTGAATACAAATTACCATTAGGAGGAGTATCATGCAGAAAATGATTATAAGGAATTTGCTTTATATTTCGTTATTATCTTTGATGTTTGCTTTCCCAGCCATTATTCATGCTCAAGAATCTCAAAGTTTGGAATCTGAACAGCTACACCAGGCGATTGAGCAAAGAAAACAATATGGCTTACCTGATACTAAGGCCTCGATTTTAAAAACAAGTAATGAGATGAGGATTTCAAACAAATACGGAATCTATTTGTCTCCACTTGAAGAACAAGAACTTACTGCTAGGTTTGAAGCACAAGATCTTACAATCCCGGAAATCAGAAAGTATATTGATTCAAATCCCAGTTTGAAAAATGATTTTGTAGGAATATATATTGATCAGAAAGACAACGGGAAAATACATGTAGGATTTAAAAATACTTCATCTGCTGTATCTTTAAGATCAAATCAAGGTAACGTAATCAAAGATTTAGAAAGAGTTGCAGATGACAGTATACCCATTTCGGTATATCAAGCTACATATACAGAAGAAGAATTAAATAAATTAACAAATATTGTTTCTGATCATATTAATGAATTGACACCTATTGCTAATGTGAAATATGTTAGTTTAGATTTTGTTGATCAACATATCGCGATCGGTCTTTTAGATACAGCAGATAAAATTTCAGCTTTACAAAATGAACTAGAGTCTATAACAGGTTACGACAAATCAGTATTCAGCTTTGATCTTTTAGATGACTCTTACAAAACAGAGGATCTTGCACGAACCAGTACGATTAGGCCTTTACAGGGTGGAATCACTTTAGGTAGGGAAGCATCCACTAGCGGAGAATGTTCTTTAGGATATTCAGCTATTGACTCTAATTCAAATCCTTATGTTATTACTGCAGGCCATTGTTGGTATGGTGAAAATATCGGCATTTATCAAGGTGGGAGTTATATAGGCACACGTAGTAATATATCCCATTATGGTAATGATGCAGATGCTGTAGCCATTCGAGTTAGTTCGAATACTCTTTTAAGCAACTATGTCTATAATGAAGTATTTACTCTTACTGGAGTAGAGACACCTGATAATGATGTTATTGGTCAAACTGTATGTATGTCAGGTAGAAACCGTGGAGAATCCAGTTCATGTGGACCGCTACAAAGTAAAAATAGTAGTATGTTTTGGAATAATCCCAATATTGGTGAAGTTTGGTTCAATAATTTAAGATTAGCTTCTTACAATAGTACTGGTGGAGATAGTGGGGGAACGGTTTTTCATCGTAACACGCTTATGGGAGTAAATAAAGGAAGATTTGAAACTGGTGGAAATTATTATGGAGTGTATAGTCATGTAGGTAATGTAACAAAGAGATTAGGGTTAACGCCTAAAACATGGTAGTATCCTGCAACTTATTTGAAATTATTCCGTCTAAAGATATATGGAATTATTTTACAAATAAGAGAGGAGCTTAAAGGGTGTATAAAAAAATAACGTCTATTTTACTTTGTTGTATTTTTCTTTTGATTGCTTGTTCAAATCAAAATAACATAGCCTCGGAGAAGGAAATGGCAATAAAACAAGATCAGGAAAAAGAAAATTGGCAATTTGAAGGATATGTCATTGATTATAAAAAAGACATGCAAGGTGGCCACCAATATTTAATGGCATGGGGGGTAGAAGCTGCAAGTATGAATAACCATACCGTTGATCAAATCCTCAAAACAGCCGATCCTGATGCAATGTGGATAAGTATTCCAGAAGCTACTGCTAAGAATATTCAATTGGGAGATAAGATCAAGGTTAAAACGACGGGAACTATCAATGATTCTTTCCCTTCGCAAGCAGCAGCTGAACGTGTCGAAGTGGATAAGAGTGTCAAAAAATTAAATATAAGTTGATTTTAGAAATGTAGTAAACGTATAGATTAGACTAAAGGATCTTTGAGCAGTTTTAATCGCTTGAAGATCCTTTATTTTTCTTTTCAGAGCTGTAATGTATCACAAGTCTCACAAATATGTTTAAGAATTTTTGACTGAATGACAAATACAGAGTGTTCTATTCGCTATAGTAAAACAGTAAAAATCATTAAATTTTATATTGGAAATCGTACTAAATCGAAGGGGTACATCTTGTGACCTAAATGAACTAAGTCCATCACTATAAAAAGATTTGGATGAAACGAAAAGTGTTTAAAAAAATCTTCAGGAGCATAATCTAAAGCTATAGACTAGGTATCCATGCGTTAATGGAATGAAGACTACATCAAAAAAAGACTTCTATATTATAAACAGAAGTCTTTTTACTTATGTTTATTTAAATATATATCACTAGATCAAAATAGACGTTTTATATGTGGAGAGTAGTCTATCTGACAGGTTATCTCGAATCGATTGAAGAGGATGGATATGCCATTTTAAGGTTGGGAGAATCTATAATCTCCCTGGAGATAAAAAGTTCTATTCCTTCTGGAAGCTTTGTAAAGATTTTTTCGGATAAAATAACTTTATTTGATGTAAAGTATTGAGCAACAGATATATTATCCCTATTTAATCAGTAGGGTGCTTTTCAAAATTTCTGGTGCTCGGGAGGAAAGAGGAGGCTATCCATGCTTTATTTTATCTATAAAGAACTTGCCGACGAATGGTACTATGAATCAGATACTAAAGGCATTGTATATAGACAAATAGTTAAGGAACACAGCAAAAATCCCAAATTATCCAACCAAAGAGAATCTCAATTTTATATGGCCGAACATCCTATTGATGTAGAAGATCCTATGCTTGATTCATTACAAAAGGTAGATTTTGAAAATGAATGGATTAAACTAAATGCCGATTATATGAGTGAATGGGAACATGCCAAAAAAGAAAATGGGATAGGACAAGAAGTAAAAGCCATGATCGAAGTCATATATCCCCAAGGAATAATCGTACGATTGAATCACACCAAATATCCCGGCTTGGCTTCTTATGATGAATTTGCTCAGAATGCTCAAACGAAAAATATTTACCCAGGCGTAGAGATAATAGCTGATATTAATGGTTACGATGAATCCAATGGTTGGATCAAGCTGGGAAATGCGAGATTACCCGCCGAATAAGAGGATAGATTATAGAAAAGGACACTTGTGATCAAATAAGATCATCAGTGTCCTTTTGTTATTTATTTTGCTAAAGTTCTCAAAGTAATAAATGATAACACATAGTATTAACAGCATCAGCAGCAGTTATTCACCGCCGCCTCCACCACAGGAACTCCCCCCGCTGCTGCAAGAGCTTCCACCACTACATGAACTGCTGCTGCACGAACTTCCCGAAGAATGATCGTGTCCATGATGGGAGTGATGGCCGTACGTATCATTCGTTGCCGAATACCCGGTACCACATGAAGAACCCGAGTTGTTATACTGCTGCTGCACATCTGGTGGGAGATGGGGATTCATCACGGAACTGAAACTCCATGGATTGTCATGAGAATAATAGACAGCTGCCGCACTTGCTGTACCGAGTCCATAGCTATCTGCATATGCAGGTACATAGCTGCTGTCTGCACTGCTATCCTGGCGCGAGCGATCTGTACGCGAATTAGGTGGGATACGGTCGAGTACCGCCTGACTGTGAGCGCGGAAGCGCTGAATCAGATAATCGATACCATCCCGTGCCTCCGGAATATTCGTATAAGCCGCTCCATTAAATAGCGAATACTCTGCCTGATGCGGGTTAAACGCCAGCATATTGTTCATCATATCCTTATCCAGTGGATACTGGAAAAATCCTGCCCATACATAGGCATTGGCCCTTGTAATCGGGAACAATTCCGCATAGGCCCAATCGAACAGTGCCCGTTGATCGGGCTGGAATAGCGATCCGCCATGCGGAGAATGATGCAGCATATATCCATAGAACCGATCACAGAACTGCTGGTACTCTCTGGTGAACATCAGCATTTCATGCCAGATATCATCTACTCTTGAACTGAACATGGGCATTTGGCGGAACAGGGCGCACATCAGCAGATAGCGCTTCATCTCGATCCAGCGCCAAGCCCATTCTTCCTCGCTCAGTTCAGCATGCTCGGTTAATACGCGCTGGCGAAGCTGGTGTTCATAGTCAGATGGCAGGGACTGTTCCAGTCGACGCACCAACGGTTCACAGGGATGCCCTGATGGCACCAGATTTGTTGGTGGCATGCCAACCTTTTGGAAAAAGCGTCCGTTTACTCTGCCTGTACGGCCATACCCCCTAAGATTTCTCGAACGTACAATGATAATGACGAGTACAGCAAGCAGAATAAAAAATACAATTGTCATATAGAAACCTCCAGTCTTGTTAAACCCTCACTGTAAATAAAGCAAGCGTTAGGGCTGTAGGGACGGATCGGTATTCGGTTAAAATAGAATAAATCTTTAATCGGGTAGATAATAGCTGTTCTATGCAGAAAACGGTAGTTGAATCCAAGTGAATAAAAGAGTCAACACAGTCAGTACACTCAATACAAAATTAATCTAACAGTTAATATATTAAGGTTAACCCCTAAATTAAAATAGTGGTTTGAACAGAATTTGACTGCTTTCAAAAGCCTTATTATATTTTTTGCTATTGTCCTGCTCGCATCATTGCGAAGCAGTCACGGTAGCATCAAATTCGGCACGAATACGTGTCAGAAGATCCGGCTGGGTCATCACATCAAAGGCAGTCTCGGCGAGCAGGGTAGCAGTGAAGATCATGGCTTCCAACGCCTGCGGCTCCTGGGCACAATCGCGGAATCCAATACTGTGCAGTTCATGCTTTTCGTCTGTAATCTTCACATACGGATGAATCGCTGGACAGCGTACCGATACATTACCGAGATCGAGTGAACCGGCATCTTTGCCGTAATGGATCTCTTCGCGGCTTATACCATGATTCATTAGGTTATGAGTAAACGTCTCGGACAGCGTCTGGTTGGTAATCAGCTCATCATAGGAATATTCATAATTAGAGATTTCCAGACGGCAGCCTGTCTGCAGGGCAGCACCTTGAGCCACCTGCTTGACCCGTTCGACCAGTTCATTTGTATAGCTGCGGCTACCGGAGCGAACATAGAATTGCGCGGAAGCATAATCGGGAATCACATTGGCTGCAACACCGCCATGATTAATAATGCCATGAATTCGCGTATCGCTGCGAGTCTGCTGACGCATCGCATTAATACCATTGAACAACTGTAAAATAGCATCCAGTGCATTAATGCCATGCTGCGGACTGGCAGCGGCATGAGCCGATTGACCAAAATATTCAAACTGCAGGGCATCCATGGCGAGTGAGATCCCTGATTCTTCATAGGCATAATAAGGATGAGCCATCATGGCAAAGTCACAGTCATCGAACAGACCCGCTGCTGCCATGGGTACTTTGGCACCGCGTGTTTCTTCGGCCGGCGTACCGTAGACGCGAATTGTACCGCCAATCTCGTCGATAACCGATTTAAGACCGATCGCAGCACCGGCACTCATCATGCAAATCAGATGGTGGCCACAAGCATGACCAATCTCGGGCAACGCATCATATTCACACATGAAGGCAGCAATAGGTCCAGGCTTGGCTGATGTATAGGTAGCAACAAAAGCAGTTCCAATATCCAACACAGGCGCTTCGATACGAAATCCGTGGGATTCCAGCTCCTGTTTGAGCCGGGTAGAAGCTTTGTATTCTTCATTACCCAATTCGGGATTTTGCCCAATATAGGTGGATACCGCTTTGAACGCTTCCGCATGCTGCTGAATATGCTCGCTTATTTTCATTTTGAGTAGGGTAGGATTCATGGATGTATACTCCTTTTATGTATAATGGTATAAATAGTGCCAATAACAGTAAAGATGTCCTATTATTGAATAGTCTGATTCCGACTATACCTCATTATAACGGATTATTATGCTACTTTGGATATAACCTGAGTATAGCATACAGGTAGTCTATCAATGAAACCGTTCTCTTCGAAAATGAATGAAATATATACAAAATGATTGAATAATCATACAATTTCATTTATAATAACCCGGTTGAGTAATATGAGAGTAAGCCGTAAAATGTACAACAAAATGCAAATTATTTTAACAGAGTAAAGGAGATAGAAGGTTGAAAGCACTAAAACCATGGTTTGCATGCTGCCTGAGCATGCTTATGTTGTTCTTTACAGTGATTCCGCTGGCTTCTGCTGCACAGGACAACCAGAAAGTCATCACGGTTGGTCTGAGCGCAGACTTCCCGCCGTATGAATTCCACAAAAAGATTGACGGAACAGACCAGATTGTCGGTTCCGATGTAGAAATTGCCAAACAGATCGCTGCGGATATGGGAGCAACACTGCAGATCCAGGATATTCCCTTTGACAGTCTGCTGCCGGCGCTAAACAGCGGCCGGATCGATATGATTATCTCGGGGATGACACCGACGGAAGAACGTCGTCAGAATGTAGATTTTTCCGAATCGTACTATATCTCCCGCCAGGTGATTATGACCCGTGTGGAAGACAAAGATAAATATACATCGGTTGACAGCCTGCAAGGCGCATCTATCGGTGTACAAAAAGGTTCTATCCAGGAAGAAATCGCTAAAGGTATCAAAGATGCCAAACTGACTTCTGTGGATCGCATCGCCGATATCGTATTATCTCTTGAATCCGGCCGCGTAGATGCTGCCGTCATGGAAGGCCCGGTTGCCGAGGGTCAGGTCGCGAATCATGATGATCTGGCAATCACATCCGCAACGATTCCGGACAGCGATACCGAGATGGCCATTGCCGTGAAAAAGGGCAATACCGAGCTGCTCGGGCATATCAATGGCACTCTGGCTAAATTGAATCAAGGAGATCAAGTGAAGAAATTTGTTCAGGATGCAACTGCCCTGAACTCGGGGGAACAAAAGTCCAATAATATCTTTACAATCTTCTGGGATTACCGTCAGTATTATATGAAAGGAATCCAGTATACATTGCTGCTATCTGCGGCAGGCGTATTGTTCGGTTTCCTGATTGGTCTGGTCGTTTCACTGTTCCGCCTGTCCAATGTAGGTGTGTTGCGCTGGATCGCTGTAACGTATACCGAGATTCTGCGTGGTACGCCAATGCTGGTACAGCTCTTAATTATCCACTATGGAATTGCCCAGACGTTCCATATTGAATTTAGCGTATTGGAATCGGGTATTATTACATTGTCCATTAACAGTTCTGCTTATCTGGCCGAGATTTTCCGCGCCGGTATTCAGGGTGTGGATCGTGGACAGATGGAAGCCGCCCGTTCACTCGGTATGTCTCACGGAATGACGATGCGCAGCATTATTATTCCACAGGCAGTCAAGAGTGTACTGCCTGCGATCGGTAATGAATTTGTCGTTATTATCAAGGAATCGTCGATTGTCTCCTTTATCGGGGTAGCCGATCTGATGTTCCAGGCACAGGCTGTTCGAAGCATTACCTATTCGGCGCTGAACCCACTGCTGATTGCTGCAGCGATTTACTTTATCATGACGTTCGTGCTTTCCAAGCTGCTTGGAATGCTGGAAAGGAGATGGAGTGTAAGTGATAAACGTTAAAGGACTCAAAAAGTCATTTGGTAAAAATGAAGTACTGACCGGTATAGATGTAGATATTGCCCAAGGTGAAGTTGTCGTCGTGATCGGACCGAGTGGATCGGGGAAAAGTACGTTCCTGCGTTGTCTGAATCTACTGGAACAGCCGACTGCTGGCGAGATTTATTTCGAGGACGAGCTGATCACCCAGCGCAAGTATGATATTGATAATGCCCGCAAAAAAATGGGTATGGTCTTCCAGCACTTTAATCTGTTTCCTCACAAGACAATATTGCAGAACCTGACGCTTGCTCCCATTAAGGTCAAGAAGACTAATCCGGCGGAAGCGGAAAAAATCGCTATGGATCTGTTGCATACTGTAGGTTTGGAAGACAAACGCGATACGTATCCGAACCAACTGTCCGGCGGACAAAAACAGCGGATCGCGATCGCACGCGCACTGGCGATGCAGCCGCATGTGATGCTGTTCGATGAGCCTACATCTGCACTCGATCCCGAGATGGTCGGTGAAGTACTGGAAGTTATGCAGAAGCTGGCACATGAAGGAATGACGATGGTGATCGTTACACACGAAATGGGCTTTGCCCGTGAAGTAGGTGATCGTATCATCTTCATGGATGGCGGACAGATCGTGGAACAGGGGCCCCCTGAACAGGTATTTGGTGCTCCTACCCACCCGCGTACCCAGGATTTCCTGAGCAAGGTATTGTAAAGCAGACTATAAGTGGAAGATACCGATAATCGGTTGCTATACAGACGATTGATGAATAGGTATCGATGTATAAATGAATAAAACTATGCATAAAAGGGATGTTCGGAAAATGATGTACCTATCCCTGACCAGCATGCTGTATCCGTTAGAGTATTCTCATCGGGTACGGCATGCTTTTTTATTTGCAGTAGCAAGATGAACGCAAAGTTGAATAAATGAAGATAGGATGAAAGTATTGTTTGAACTCTCGAAACCTTTGTTATATTTCGTAATATGCTATATAATGATAACTGTTGATTTTATTGTTCAATGCAGATATTGAGCAGTAGAAAACGAAATTATATAAAAGAAGTGTTTATGAAGCAAAGTATCATCACCTTATTTTTTATTGGAGGAATGAACAATGGCCAAATTATTCACCCCTTATACATTCAAAAATATGGAGCTCAAAAACCGCGTTGTCATGCCGCCGATGTGTCAATATTCAGTAGATACCAAAGACGGTATGCCAAACGATTGGCACCATGTTCATTATATTAGCCGCGCTGTAGGCGGCACCGGTCTGATCATCGTAGAGATGACAGCTGTACATCCGGATGGACGGATTACCGATCAGGATACAGGCATCTGGGATGACCATTTTATCCCTGCCTATCGCAAAATGGTAGATGAAGTACACAGCTATGGAACGAAGATCGGCATTCAGCTTGGTCACGCTGGCCGCAAAGCAGAAGATGCAAATCCACCGGTGGGCCCGTCCGCTGTTCGTTATGATGGTGAAGGATACAAAGAACCTCGCGCACTGACCACGGCAGAGGTAGAAGAGATGATTACGGCTTATGCCGAAGGCGCACGCCGTGCTGTAGAAGCCGGTTTTGATACAGTAGAGATTCATGGCGCACACGGTTACCTGATCCACCAGTTCCATTCTCCACTGGTCAATCAGCGTGAAGATGAATATGGTCAGGATCTGCCACTGTTTGGCGAACGTGTCGTACAGGCAGTACGTCAGGCAGTACCGGCTGATATGCCTGTGATCATGCGTGTCTCGGCCCGTGAATACGTAGATGGCGGATATGATGTGGATTATATTACCGAAGTCTGCCGCCGTTACCGTGATGCCGGTGTGGATATTATGCATGTATCTTCTGGCGGCGAAGGTCCTGTCGGTGCCGGTGGTATGCCGGTAGGTCCAGGTTACCAGGTAGAGATGGCTGCCCAGCTGAAGCAGGCGCTGGATATGCCGGTAATTGCTGTAGGTATTCTGGATGAGTATGAAGATGCCGAGAAAGTACTGGAGAATGATCAGGCTGATCTGGTAGCAATCGGACGAGCGATGTTGCGTGATCCGTACTGGGCAGTTCATGCAGCCAAAGCATTAAATGCAGAAGCAGATGTACCTGTACAATATTTACGTGGATATCGTCACTGATCCTGTTCATTTATATTAGAATCGTCGAAGCCATTATTTTCTATACATTAGGAAATAATGGCTTTTTTACTGCATTTTTTAAATTTCTCGTTTGCAAAATAAAATAGTATTCAAAAAGAATACAGAAAGCTAACGAGCTAAAAATCCTTTGAATATCATGGTTTTTGAAAATTTTGATATCTCCCGAAATAACCAATTGAATAAAATTTTAATTATAAAGTGATCCATCTTTCATCTCTCCGCGTTGATAGGAGTAAGAATGATCAACACCAACTTGACTTACAAAGGAGACTATTTATGAAGATGAAAAAAATTATCGCACCCGTACTATCCTTATCTCTACTTGTTCCCGCAGCAGGTGCTTTTGCAGCAGACAGCACATCATCTACTTCCATGGCCCCGACAGTAAGTACCAAAGCAGCGGATTTACGTGCAGGCTTGGATTACCTGTTATCCGAGCATTTTGCTCTTGCTGTAACAGCAATGACCAAGGCCTATGAAGGTGCACCAGATGCCAAGGAAGCTTATGATGCACTGGATCAAAATGCTGTCGATATGCAGCCGGCTATTGAATCTATTTACGGCAAACAAGCAGCTGCCGAGTTTGAACGTATTTTCCGGGCTCACAACAAATACACAGATGATCTGGTCAAAGCGACCAAAATGAACAACCAGGAAGCTGTAAAACAGGCAGAAGCCAATGTGCAGGGATTTGTGGATGAGTTTGCTGATTTCCTGTCCAAAGCGACCGGTGGCAAGCTTCCTGGGCAGGTAGCTGAACAGGCTATTCGCCTGCATGAAGACGAAGTTCAAGATGTATTCGAGAAATATGTAGCCGGTGACTATACAGGCGCTTACACCGAGTATCGTGAAGGTTTGAATACAATGTTTACAATCAGCAAAGCATTGTCTGGTGCGATCGTCTCCCAGAATCCGTCGATGTTCGATAACACCACGGTAGATACACCAGCAGCCGATCTGCGCTCTGCACTGAACCATCTGGCAGCTGAACATTTTGCCCTGTCTGTGCTGCAAATGCAAAAGCAATACGATGGCAAAGCGGATTCCCAGGCACTGATTGATGCCGAAGCAGGTAATACCGCTGATTTCAAAGCGGCGATTGCTTCCATTTATGGCAATGCCGGAGCCGATCAATTCGAGAAAATCTGGGTAACCAATCATATCAAAGCCCAGAGCGATTATGTAGACGCACTCAAAAAAGGCGATCAACCAGCACTGGAAATAGTAAAAAATCGTATTAACGATTTCACCAAGGAATTTGCAGCATTCCTGGGTACAGCGACAGCCAATAACCTGCCTGCAGCCGCAGCCGAACAAGCACTAATGACGCATGAAGGTCAGGTACAAAAAGTCATCGATAACTATGCTGCGAAAAATTACACTGCAGCTTATCAGGCTGATCGTGAAGGCTACAAAACCATGTTTGGTATCGGTGAAGCACTAGGTGGTGCTATCGTTAAGCAGAATCCTGACAAATTTATGACTGGTGCCGCACAACCGACACCACAACAGCCTATGATGGAACAACCAGCACCACAGCAGCCAGCGATGGAGCAACCTGCAGCGACCGAGCCTGCCGCTTCCGATAGCTCTATGATGACGATTTGGATGAAGCTGAACAGCAAATCGCTAAAAATCAATGACAAAACAACTATGATGGACACCATGCCAATGGTAATGAATGGTACGACCTATATCCCGCTTCGTTACCTGGGTGAAGGCATCGGTGCCAAAGTAAGCTGGAATGCCAAAACCGGTGAAGCTACTGTTATGGCAGGCTCCGATACAATGAAATTCTGGGTGGGCAAAGACACAGTAAGTGTAAATGGACAAAACAAACAGCTGGATGCAGCAGCTATGGTCAACAAAGATGGACGTACCGTTGTACCTCTTCGTTCGATTACCGAATTGCTGGGTTGGAATGTGAAATGGGACAAGAATGATGGTTCTATTACACTGACCAAATCGATGTAAGCTGCTATTCTATTTTGTGTAACTTCATTAAAATTGCTTCAAGATCCATCTCAATAAAATATTTCAAAATTACCTACAATATTTTAAGTATCCTAACCATGATATTGCGATAAATTCAGGTTATAGGCTGAATAGTAAACCCCCTGCCATTTTTGGAGCAGGGGGTTTTTATATAATTTTCATATTGAGGCAGAGAAGATGTACAGCAAGCTGCGTATAAATCGCTCATATGGGTTATTGATACAATAACCGGATCAACATCGGAGGAAAATTATTTGCCGCCGCTGTGAAACCTTATGTATATTTCTTCGTAATACCTGTTAGTAACAACGCTTATGCATAGTAGCGCATGTAACGTATTACGATGATCATTTTATTATTCAAGTGGAGGGAACTAATTTATGTCAATTTTCAAACGTCTGCGTGATCTTACTCTGTCCAATGTGTATGCTCTGATCGAGAAAGCGGAAGATCCTATTAAAATGACAGATCAGTATATTCGTGATATGGCAGCCGATCTGGAGGATGCCGAGAAAGCGGTAGCTTCACAGATTGCTATTGAAAAACGCTTTAAGCAGTTGTATGAAGAACAGGATGCCCTGGTGAAAAAACGTGAAGAACAGGCGCATATTGCTGCTCAGAATCAGAACGTTGATCTGGCTCGCCGCGCACTGGAAGAAAAGAAAAATGCAGAAGCCAAGCGTGATGAATACAAAGCCAACTACGACCAGAACAAAGCAGCTGCCGATAATCTGCGTGGCAAGCTGGAAGAGATGCGCAAACAGTTGAGCGATATGAAAAACAAACGTGAAACACTGGTAGCACGTTATAATGCAGCCAAAGCCCAGACTGAAATCAACAAAACAATGAACGGATTCAGTGCTGACTCTGCAACAGCCGGCCTCAGTCGTATGGAAGAGAAAATGCTGCAAATGGAAGCCAGAGCAGAAGCGAGCAACGAGATGAACAGCAAAGGCAAGTCGCTCGATGATGAGATCGATGCACTGGGTGCCAACAAGGAAGTTGAAGATGAACTGGCCGCTCTGATGAAGCAGTACGAGAACAAATCCTAAGCAACCTGTATTCCTTTATTTAAAGAAAGATAAGATAGATTAAAATAACAGCAGCCTGGAACGAAACGAAGGCAAGAACAGCACATTCCGTTCTTCCTTCGTTTTTGTTTCGTGCAAATGGGTTATCTATGGATTATGAATAGATGGTCTGTAACCAATTATGCTAAATAAGTGGAGGATGGCAAATTATGAGCTGGGATATTGTACTGCAAATTCTGGTATGGACAGGCGTAGGCGCAGTATTGCTGTTCGCACTCATGTACCTGGATTCATTTTTCACCAAATACAAGGATATCGCCGAGATCAAGGCAGGCAATACGGCAGTCGCGATCAGACTGGCGATGAAGCTGTTTGCGCAGGGATACATTTTATCCGTATCCATCAATACGTCATGGAGTCTGTGGGAAGCTGTGCTTGTATCGGTAGTTTCCTTTATTATTCTGCTTGTTCTGGAGCAGATTGCCCGTCTGCTGCTCAAAAAGATAGCAGGTCTGGATCTGGACGAAGGAACGCGTCAGGGAATGGTTAGTCATGGATTGATTGGTGGCGCGTTGCAGCTGGTAGGTGCCTTTATTATTTCAGCTTCCCTGTAAATTTAGAAGTATGCAGAGAAATAAGCTTTAAGCAAAGAAAGGAAGTTACAGGTTATGGGATTATGGAAACGTATTACGAATCTGGTCTCCAAGCCGGAGCCTCCAAAACCGGAAAAGGGACCACTGGATTTACAGACAGGAGATATCTGTGAAGTGTCGCTGGTTACATATGAGGTCGTCGGAACGGCCCGTAATCGTGCGCGCAATGCGGTAATGCTGACTCTTCAAGATGGAACGAACATCTCGTATCTGCATGTAGAGCTGCAAGAAAAGCTGCGTTATACGCTTTATCAACCTATCGATGGTGGTCTGGAAAATCCAAATGAGGTACCTACACATATCGAGATGGATGAAACCGATTATTATATGGATGAGCAGTATCATGGAAGTGTACTGGCAAGCGGTCGTACACCGGTGCTACCGGGAGTACAAAACGGAGAACAGCATGTATGGCAGTATCAATCGGATAATCGTAAACTGCTGCGCATTGAATGGCAGGGCGGACGATTTACACTATATGAAGGTGAATTTGTACTTAACGGGGATGTTCGTGTCATCCGTGCCAGTTAGGAGCGAAGTCCAATGAAATCACGCGCATCATGGTTGATCAAAATCGTGCTGATGCTCAGCCTGGTGACGTCGCTGCTCTCCGGCTGTGGTATAGGCTCGAACAATTCCAAGCTCAATTATCCGCTCGAATCGGTCAGTCGGGAAGGTGACTCGACTTCCTATGTATATCGGGCAGCCGGACAGACCGTACCTGTAGTAGCAGAGCAGCTGTCTGACCAGCGTACTCCGCAAAACATGTCCGTTGAAGACCCGAAGCGGATGTTCCTCGTCTATGAGAATGAACTGATTCAGGTACAGCAGGACCCGAACAAACCGGAAGATACGATTATTGAAGTGGATTCGCATGAATATGTGCGTCGTAACTATGATTCCAGCTTCCTGCAGGGTTATCTGACAGCAACGCTGATCAATCAGCTGTTCGGTACGCTCGGTGGTTTTGGTGGATATGGAGGTTATTATGGCGGCGGTCATTATCGCGGCTATGCCAGCCAGAAAACCTATCCGCCGCAGACCCAGTACAAGAAGCCGACGATGCAGGATATCCAGCAGGCTCCGCCGATGACGGTGAACAAGTCGGGCTCCATTTTCAAGCGTGGCAATTCATCGACTTCCAAACGATCACAGTATGACAGCAATACACCAAGCCGCGGTTCGCCTTCTTCCAGCGGGACAATCAATCGTGGCAATTCGTCCAATCGTTCAAGTGGAGGATTCTTCTCTCCATCGGGTAACAGCGCACCCAAATCGAGCTTTGGTTCAGGCAAGATTCGCAAACGTGGACGACGATAATAGTTTTGCTTATTATATGCGCTTCAGAAATGATTGAGCGTTATTGAGAAATAATACAAAGAGAGGCCAGCTGTATATGCACAATTTGTGTATAGGCAGCTGGCTTTTTTTGTGCTTGCCAGAGATAATCAGCTGTGACTGGTGACTGGTGACTGGTGACTGGTGACTGGTGACTGGTGACTGGTGACTGGTGACTGGTGACTGGTGACTGGTGACTGGTGACTGGTGACTGGTGACTGGTGACTGGTGACTGGTGACTGGTGACTGGTGACTGGTGACTGGTGACTGGTGACTGGTGACTGGTGACTGGTGACTGGTGACTGGTGACTGGTGACTGGTGACTGGTGACTGGTGACTGGTGACTGGTGACTGGTGACTGGTGACTGGTGACTGGTGACTGGTGACTGGTGACTGGTGACTGGTGACTGGTGACTGGTGACTGGTGACTGGTGACTGGTGACTGGTGACTGGTGACTGGTGACTGGTGACTACATCCGATGATTGTCTACCCTGGTACCGAACAGATTCACCTTATAAAATGATAGCGTTTCCATTACACTTTGGATATTCAATAATCAGAGGAGGGACATAATGAAAAAGATTACTGCTTTGACACTGTCCATTATATTACTGATTCTGCTGTCCGGCTGTGGAGGCAAAGAGAACGCACAAGGTTCAGGTACAGCAGATGAACCGGTCAAACTGACCGTATGGCATAACTGGACGGGACAGGATGCCAAATCGATTGCTATGCGCAAGCTTCTGGATGACTTCCGCACAGCTCATCCGGAGATCGAACTGGAAGATGAGCCGCTGCCTACCGATGGGCTGAAGACCCGCCTTCGTACAGCCGCTGCAGCAGATGAAATGCCAGATCTGTTCGTTATGTGGCCCGATGCGATGACCAAGGAATTTGTCAAAGGAGATCTGATTCAGCCGATTAATGAATTCCTGGACAGCAAGCCGGAATGGAAAAACAATTTCATTCCAAATGCTCTCGATGGATATACGGTCAACGAGCAGATTTACTCGGTACCAATGAACCTGGCACCCTCCTCGTTACTTTTTTATAACCAGGCAATATTTGATCAATACAAGGTAAAAGTACCGGAAACATGGGAAGAATTAATGAAAGCAATCGATACCTTTAATCAGAATAAAGTGATTCCGATCGCGCTGGGTAACAAAGCAAACTGGGTCGCCCAATCTACCATTTTCAGTACGATTGGTGATCGTGTTACCGGTACAGACTGGTTCCTCAAGGCTGCCGAGCAGAATGGAGCTTCTTTTACCGATCCGCAATTTGTACAGGCGCTGACCGTGATGCAGGATCTGGGTAAAGCCAATGCCTTCCAGAGTGGATTTGACAGTATTGATGAGACCCAGATGATGCAGCTTTATTTCCAGGGGAAAAGTGCCATGGTTATTAACGGCGGATGGGCACTGGCGAATCTGGTAAATAACGCACCTGCTGAAGTGTTGGATCAGACCCATGTAACTATCCTGCCGCCTGTACCCGGTGGCAAAGGAGAAGCCCAGTCTACTGCCGGTGTCGTCGGAACAGGAATGGGATTAAACAAAAAGCTGGAAGGCAAGCAAAAAGAAGCAGCATTGGAGCTGCTGTATGCACTTTCTGGTCCGGAAGGTCAGCAGGCTACGCTGGATAGCAGTACGCTTGTCAGCTATAAACTGGAGCTGGATAAGAGCAAAGCCCATCCGTTATTCGTGGAGCTGTATGATTTGATCCAGAAAACAAAGATCAGCCCGGTCTATGATTCCAAGCTCAGTTCGGCAGCCGTGGAAGTTACCAATAATGGTCTACAGGAGCTGATGATGGGTGGTAATCCGCAGGATATTGCAGCCAAAATCCAAAGTGCACAAGCTGGAGCACTCGGCAAATAGCTGGGGCTCCTACGGAATACGATGCTGGCTGCAGAAGCCAGCATGACGACAAAGTGAAATGATGAAGCAGACTGTCGTTAAGAATAACTGTACAGCAGATGATCCAGCAGAATAAGGTGCCGGATCATCTGCTGTATATCCTTATGCCATTCAGGCAAGCATGGACAGCAGCAAATCATAATAAGGAATGAGGCAGCAGGCAAAATCGAGGGCAAGGAGTGATGATATGAATGCTATGAGCAGCCGCAAGTTTGTTATGTTTGGTCTGGCACCGGCGCTGCTGATCTACGGTCTGTTTGTATTTGTGCCGGTCGTCTGGTCGGCATATTATGGATTTTTTAACTGGTCCGGGTTCGGGGATAAGCAGTATATCGGTCTGGCTAACTACACAGAGATCATTCACGATTCTACATTTTGGCGTTCTCTGAAAAACAATATTATTTTCGTGCTGGCTGCGGTATTTGGTCAGGTACCTATCGCGCTCGCACTGGCAGTCATTTTGCACAAAAATACATGGATGCAGCGATTTTTGCGCTCGGCTATTTTTCTGCCGATGGTGATGTCGACAGTCGTTATCGGAATGGTCTGGCAGTACATTTACCATCCTCAGATCGGGATTCTGAATTTTCTGCTGGATGCGGTAGGGCTATCCGGTTGGAAGCTGAACTGGTTGTCCGATTCAGGCATAGCGATCTATTCGCTGGTTCCGCCGCTGATCTGGAGCTTTGTTGGTTTGTACCTGATCATTTTCAGTTCGGCGCTGCAAAATATACCCGGCGAGATTCACGATGCTGCCGAGCTTGACGGCGCTATTGGCTGGCGAAGGTTGGCTTATATTTCGCTACCGATCATCTGGACGACCGTACAGGTAGCGATTGTACTGTGTATCTCCGGTAGTCTCAAATCATTCGATCTGGTCTATATTATGACCCGTGGAGGTCCGGCACATGCGACAGAACTGCTGGCTACCTATATGTATAACTCGACTTTCACTTCATATCGTTATGGCTACGGCAGTGCGATCTCGACAATGATTGTGCTGATCAGTCTGGTATTGATTGGAACGAGTCAGTGGCTAACGAGCCGCAAAAGCCGCAGCTGAGAGCATATGCATTTAATGAATAATGAACAATAACGGGACATATCAATAGGCAAAAGGAGGAGATATGATGAATCAGACGGCAGCAGCCGGTTCTCATCGTCAGGTATCAGGGATATCTGGTCTGATAGGCAGAAGTAAATCCATTATTTTTTGGACGATCCTGATGGTTTATGGTATTTTTACCTTGTATCCGTTTTTTTGGCTGATTGTGAGCGCATTCAAAACCAATGAAGATTTTTATAGCCATCCGTTCGGGCTGCCAGCCCAGTGGAATATCGCTAATTTTAGCAGAGCCTGGGAGACAGCCAAACTGGATACGGCATTTGCTAATTCATTAATTGTATCGATTGGCTCGCTGATCCTGACGCTGTTTATCGGAGCGCTAGCTTCGTTTATTCTGGCTCGATTTCAATTTCGGCTTAAAGGAGGGGTGTTTGCTTTCTTTGTGGTTGGGATGCTGATTCCGATTCACAGTACACTGGTACCGCTGTTCATTCTGATGAAACAGATCTCGCTGCTGAATACGTATTGGGCGCTTATTTTGCCGTATACGGCATTTGCTCTGCCAACCGCGATTTTCGTACTGTCTGCTTATCTGATGTCTTTTCCAAAAGAGATTGAGGAAGCTTCCTTTATCGATGGTACGGGTCTTTGGGGATTATTTTTCCGTATTATTCTGCCCATGTCCTTGCCGGCTTTGTCGACAGTGACGATACTCAGCTTTTTGCATGCGTGGAATGACTTTTCATTTGCGCTTGTATTTATTAGTAAAACAAGTCTGAAAACGCTCCCGCTGAGTATTGCTAATTTCTCGGATGGATATCAGACAGATTATGGACTGACTCTTGCAGCAATGGTCCTGTCTGTATTGCCCACTATTATTCTGTATCTGGTATTTCAGGAACAGGTTATGAAGGGAATGACAGCGGGAGCGGTAAAAGGATAACGTGCGCCAGTAGCAAGCATAAAGTTATTGAGTGTAGATCCTGCTGATTATCGAAGTAGTAACTGTCTGAGCAATACCAAATGAAAAAAGGAACATTAACGATACAAAATTATAAAAGTGCAATTATAAAAGTATAAAAATGTATACTGCAAAAATCTGCTCTCCCAAAAGAACAACCTTCAATCTTCAATAACGTACATTCTGGTTCAATAATCAAATTCTACGAACAACAGCAACCGGCTACAAGCCAAAACGCTAAACGACATTGATTAAGTGACCATCTTAATAAATCAACAAGCCGGGTATCAACAGGCAGGGAGGAATCACAATGAGACGATGGATGCAGTCATCATTGCAGCGCAAGCTGTCTGTCATCATCATACTGTCCATGATTGTACCGCTGCTGCTGCTCGGCGTATTTGCATTTACGATCTCGACCCATATCACCGAGGACAAAGCACGTTTGTCGGGTATGGATACACTGACACAGATGAACAATAATCTGGATTTTGTAATCCGGGATGTGGAGAATGTATCGATGTTCATGATCAGCCAGCAGGAGATTCAGCGATACATGAGCAGTTCCCGCGAAGATAGTATTGCCCGCAGCGAGATTATCGGACTGTTGACCAATCTCGCCGCCTCCAAAAAATATATCGCTGATATTACCATTTATGCTCCGCGATTTGATACTTCTTTATCGACATCGGCGCTGTATCATTCAGAATTGTCCAGTCAGGTGGAGATTAGCGAAGTTAAGCATAAGCAGTGGACAGGAGTCTATGAAGTAGAGAATGCTTCTGGACGCCAGTCGGTAATTACTTTTATCCGTCCGCTGCGCAGTACTCATGATTATCGTCCGCTGGGCTGGCTGTCGATCAGCCTTAATGAAAAGGTACTGGCCCAGTCCTGGTCCGTGCTGCCAAGAATTGGAGACGGTCAGGGACAAGTATGGCTGATTAATGAGCAGGGACACATATTATCTACTGCTGATAAATCTCAACTTGCCGTACCCCTGGAGAGCAGCTATCCCGGATTGTTAGCACAGATTGCCCCGTCCGCATCCGGTACCGCAAAAGATGGCTCCCTGTCTTATGGAAAAGGAGAAGCCAAGCAGACGGTAATGTACCAGCATAATCGCGCTGCTAACTGGACGCTGTTCATGATGATTTCTTCGGATCAATATACAGCCCAGAACCGGTTTATTCTGCAGCTTACCCTGATTGTTGTTCTGCTATCCATGCTGGTTAGTGCGGCACTGATCTGGCTCGTAGTTAGCCGTGTAGTGCAGCCGCTGCGTCATCTGACCCGACTGCTGTATCACAGTGATCCTGCATATCCGCTGCCGGCTTTTGAGATTGAATCCCATGACGAGATAGGCAGGTTGAGTCGAAGTTATCACCGATTCGGCAATCATATCGCCCAGCTCAAGCAGCAGTTAATCCGTAATGAAGCCCGCAAAAAAGAAGCCGATCTGCGCGCGCTTGAGGCGCAGATTCATCCCCATTTTATGTATAACACATTATCCTCGATTCACTGGATTGTCCTGATGTCAGGCGAGAAAAAGATTGGAGCCATGGTGCAGGGACTTAGCGATTTTCTGAGGCTCAGTCTCAATCAGGGCAAAGATTACTGCTCTGTAGAGCAGGAGCTGAACCATATCCGTAACTATATGCAGGTACAGGAGATCCGGTTTCCGGATAAGGTGCGAATGAGCTGGGCTGTAGATCAGAGTCTCTATGGGCATACTATGCTCAAACTGCTGCTGCAGCCTCTTGTAGAAAATGCGCTGATTCATGGTATTCAGAAAAAGGATACGCCGGGAACGATCACGATTCATTTGGAACAGGAAAGCGGCTGGATTCGCTTTATGGTACTGGATGACGGTATAGGTATAGAGCCGGAAAGACTGAAGCAGCTGCGAACCATGATCAGTCAGTCCATTGATTCAGCAGCACAAGAACGTCAACCCATGGAACATTCATATTCGGATACAGGATACGGGCTGCGCAATGTAAATGAACGTCTGCTACTGCATTATGGAGCCAAATCCTGTCTGCACATAGAGAGCAGACCACAGGCAGGCACACAAATATCATTTGCGATTCCATTGGAGGAGGGGTACCGTGAGAATCTTGATTGTGGATGATGAGGTAATTATCCGTACTGGACTCGCTTCGGTGATCCAGTGGTCAGAGCTTGGCCTGGAACTGCTGGAACCTGCTGCATCGGCAGAAGAAGCACTGGAACGTATGATAGATGAGCAGCCCCATATTTTGCTGACCGATATTCGCATGACCGGTAAGACCGGATTGGAACTGGCAGAGGAAGCTCAGCAATTGCTGCCGGATTTGAAAGTCATTATTTTATCGGGGTATGACAATTTTCATTATGCCCAGCAGGCGATCCGTCAGAATATTGCGGACTATCTGCTCAAAACAAGCCCACCGGAAGAAATTATCAAAACGGTACTGGGTGTCAAACACAGCATTGAACAGCAAATCTCGATGCGTCAGCAGGAGCGGGATTATCATAGGCAGACGACTGAGCAGCTGTTTCGCCGCTGGATCATAGATGAACCAGCACAAGAAAGTCTGGGCACCGAACCTGGATGGTTCCGGCAGATGCTGCAGCTTCATAATGGGAAAGGTAATCTTGCAGATGCTGTCCTGTGTACAGTAGAACCTGCTCGTTGGCAGATTGTAGTGGTGCAGGCTGAAGGATGGGGACAGGATAAAAACTATCATGCCCTGCTCCTGTTTGCTGTTCATAATATGCTGCAGGATATAGTGGGCCTGCCGGCATGTATTCATCAGCAGTATATAGTGGTGTTAAGCAGGGTTACAGATGAATCGACGAATCGGGTGCAGAAAAGCTCGTTGCAGGAGTGGCAGCATATAGTGACACGTATAGAGCATTTGCTCAAGTGCCGACTAACTGCTGCATTGGGAGAACCGGTCGATACCGCAGAAAAACTGCATAATTCCTGTCGTGAAGCGATAGAAGCGAGCGATTATGCCCCATTGCTGCCAGAAATTGCAGTCTGGAATTATGGACAGATTGCCGGACGTCGGGGTGCACAGCGTCTATGCAGTTATGAGGAAGAAATGCAGCTGTTTTCTATTTTGCTAAGGGAAGATACGATCGCGCTGCGCAGCTGGATTGATCACTGGGTCGAACAGCTGATGGAACACAACGAAGCGACACCCGAGTCGGTTCAGAATGCGCTACAGTCAGTGATGATCGGCGCAAGCCGCTGGCTGGAGCGGGCAATGAGCAGTATTCATACAGGTATGGCTACAGTTCCTTCTGGAGCTGCTATGACTATTACGTGGCAAGCAGGTACCTTTATCAAAGAAGAACTATTCCAGCAGCTATACCGGATTTCCAGAATATATCATACCAGCTGTGGTGAAGGTCCACGTATGCATGTGCAAAAAACACTCGTCTATATTGAAGAGAACCTGGGAGGAGATACCAGTCTGGCCGCAGCGGCCCGTCATGTTCATTTGCATGCCAGTCATTTGAGCGAAATTTTCAAAAAGGAAACGGGTCTGACCTACAGCGATCTGGTACTGAAACGCAAGATGGAATATGCGGCCGAACTGCTCACGATCTCCTCGGCCAAAGTTGCAGACATCGCCGGTCAAATTGGCTATGAAGATGTGAAATACTTTAGCAAGCTGTTCAAAAAATACAACGGTTGTACGCCAACCGATTATCGGGAACGTTATCCGTTGCAGTTGCACCCACCGTCTGACGCTGCCTTGTATCCGCTGCTCTAACACGTCTGCAGTCCATCAATCTGTACAATAGATTAGATGAATGAGGATACTTTTTCGGTAATTCGTACAATTCCCATCCTATTGGAATACGCGTAATATATATCGATGAACCTTACAGAATATCTGAACGTACAGGAAGGAGCATACTGTCATGGACAACAAAAATGCATCATATCCGGACTTGTCGTGTCTCAGTCTGGATGGAACCTGGAGAATTCAGCATTATCGACCGGGAGAAATGAAAGCGGTTGATCTAGCAGCACCCGGACTGGATGACCGCTACTGGATTACGGGCCTTGTACCCGGTGATATACATACTTCACTGATGAAACGTGAGTTGATTCCTCATCCATACTATGGACATCAGGATCAGCTGAGTCGCTGGATCGAGCAGGAAGAATGGTGGTACCGCACCACATTTGATTATGAATTGTCCGAGGAGGTCACCGAGCGGCATGAACTTACTTTTGAGGGGCTGGATACATTTGCGACTGTCTATGTCAATGGACATGAAGTAGGGCAGACAGCGAATATGCATCGTACGTATATCTTTGACATCAGCCGTGTGGTCCGCAATGGATGGAACAGCGTGGCTGTACGATTCTATCCATTGCAACCTCATCATCAGGAGAAAGAGCTATTTGACTGGTCTTCCTATACCAAAGAACGACCGTGGCTGCGCAAGGCGGCGATGAACTTTGGTTGGGACTGGGGACCACGCATAATTACGGTCGGCATATGGGGCAGTGTCACCATACGTCGTACCCGGATTGCCCGACTGGATCAAGTGTATGTGTATACACGCAGTGTCAGTTCGGAAGAAGCTGTACTGGAGGTGCAGACATCGGTTCGTGCTGTATCCCGTCTGCGTTATACGAGTTATAACGAACACACACACGCTGTAGCCGATACGACAACAGCGCAGGCACTGCGGGCAGAAGTTGCTCTGCTGGATCATGAAGGCAGAGAAGTCACCCGCCAGCATACCTTGACCGCTGTTGATCATAATCGTACAGATACATGGAACGTACAGCTACATATTCCCCAGCCTCATCTATGGTGGACGCATGATCTGGGAGAGCCGTATCTGTATCATCTTCAGGTTCTATTATATTCCGGCGAAGAGCTGGTAGATCGGTATGAACACGAAGTAGGCCTGCGGACGATTGAGCTGCAATTGGAGGGAGAACAGGGAGAGCCCCTGTTTGCTTTTGTACTGAATGGTGTACGCATCTATGCCAAAGGAGCCAACTGGATTCCGGTTGATAATCTGATCGGTTCAGCTGGCGATGCGCGTTATGTGGAGCTGATCGAACTGGCAGCGCAAGCGCATATGAACATGCTGCGTGTATGGGCAGGCGGCATTTATGAAAAGGATATTTTCTATCAGCAGTGTGATCGGCAAGGCATTCTGGTCTGGCAGGATTTTGCTTTTGCCAATGCGCTATTCCCGGATTTCAATCAGGACTTTATGGCAAATGTACGTGCAGAAGTAATGGATAATGTGAAAAGGCTGCGTAATCATGCTTCTCTGGCTCTCTGGTGTGGCAACAACGAGATCGACTGGCTGTATGATATGAAAACAGCCGCCGGCGATATCCGCAGCCCTTTTTATGGAGAAGCAATCTATCATGAGCTGATTCCCGATGTGCTGGTGGACAGCGATCCATATCGACCGTATTGGCCGTCTTCTCCCTATGGTGGCAATGATGTGAATGATCCGGATATTGGAGACCGGCATAATTGGCAGGTCTGGCATGGATCGGTGTATCCGCGTCAATATGGAGATAAGCCGATTCTGGATTACAGTATCGAAGGAGTCAGCTTCCATCACTATAAGCAGGATCTGGCATTGTTCAGCAGCGAGTTTGGCATGCATGCCGCAGCCAACCGGTATACCCTGTCACGTTATATTCCGGAGGAGTCCTTTTACTGGGGCAGCGAAGAGATGGATTATCGGAACAAGGATACCAATCATCGCAAAGGCATTCTGCTGATGGAAGGGTATACTGGCATTCCGCAAAATATCGATCAGTATCTGGACTACTCCATGCTGACCCAGGCAGAAGGGTTGAAGTATGGAATCGAACATTACCGCCGTCTCAAACATCGCAACAGCGGAAGTCTGATCTGGCAGCTCAATGACAGCTGGCCGGGTACAAGCTGGGCAATCGTGGATTATGAATTGCTGCCGAAGGCTGCCTATTTCTATGCCCGGACATTCTATCATCCGCTGCTGTTGTCGCTGGATCATGAGCCGGGGCAGGATATGAATCTATGGATCATTAACGATACGCTTCAGGCATTTACGACACAGCTGGAGATGAAAGTGATGACATGGCAAGGAGAAGTGGTCTTCCGTCGTAGCTTTGCAGCAGAAGTGCCGGCGAATGGCGCTATTCAGGTAGAGCAGATAAGTGAAGCCGAAGTCCTGTCTTCCACCGACAAGACAACAGAGTCGGGTCAAGAACAGAGTATTACAGGATGGCAGGCACATGAGGTATTTGTCGTGCTGAGTGCGGATCATCCCGATATTCCGGATAATCATTATTATCTGCGTTCGCCCAAGGAACTTCATCTCCCGACTGCTGACTGGCAGATCCAGGTGGATGAGCAGGAGCAGACCGTTACGCTCATCGGTAGTGCTGTACTGGCCCGGATGGTCAAGTTGGAGATTGCACAGGGAAGACTGCGGTTCAGCGACAATTACTTTGACCTGCTGCCTGGTCAGCGGAAAGTGGTTCATATCCGTCATGCAGGCGAAGAACCAATTAATTGGAGCAGTCTACAGGTCAGTGCATTGAATCGTCCCCTATAGCAAGCAGGCAATCATC
This sequence comes from Paenibacillus shenyangensis, assembly GCF_000346635.1. Lineage (NCBI taxonomy): Bacteria > Bacillati > Bacillota > Bacilli > Caryophanales > Paenibacillaceae > Paenibacillus > Paenibacillus shenyangensis. The sequence goes on along the minus strand of NZ_AOIG01000008.1, from coordinate 144,122 downwards.
CGTGAGGACGAGGATTCCTTTTAACAACCCCAAAAATATTTTCGCAGGAAGATGTCAGTCGATAAGACAGGCATCTTTTTTGTTCAGAACACTCCATAGATAGGTTATTTATACTATTTAATCATATGAAAAATTCATAATAATAAACATACATTCGTTCGGATTCATCATACGCAATACTCATTAACTAACAGCAAACTCGATACTTCTATTAACGTAAAAAGGAGGAGTTATTCATTTTCTGTGAAAATCATACTCTATCGAATTCATTTTGTTGTTTATAAATAGAAGTTAAATCAAATTCCATGTGCCTTTATCCCAAATAGACGTGGCTGAATGCTCTTATCGCCGTACAATACTTGCATGAAAGTTAGGCATGAGCTATAACTGTAAGGAAAGTAACGGACCAGGCTGTCCGGCAGACAGCTATAGAAACAGGGAGGAATCATAATTATGACAGCACACAATCAACCGGAATCGCAGGCCGCATCAGCAGCGGAACAGGATCGTGGCAAATTCCATCGCAGACCGATTACTCCGGCCGAAGCCCAGAAGCGCATAGCCGGCTATGTTCGCCCTTCGGATACGGAGCAGGTGAGACTGGAGGAGGCGGGTGGCAGATTTCTCGCCGAGACCGTAACAGCTCCTCATCCATATCCCCATTTTCGACGTTCGGGTATGGACGGTTACGCGATGATCGCAGCCGATCTGCTAGAAGCATCCAGTGATCATATGATCTGGCTGGAAGTGGTCGATAACATTCCGTGCGGATATACTCCATCTGTCTTTATTCGATCCGGACAGGCATCGCGCATCATGACAGGAGCCATGGTACCGGATGGAGCGGATGTAGTGGTAATGCTGGAAATGACAGAGACTAAGATGGAGCAGGAACGTACCTGGGTTGGTCTCAAACGTCAGGTCGAAGCAGGCCGAAATATTACGCCGATCGGCCTGGAAGTTAAAGAAGGAGATATGCTGCTGCAGCAGGGTGTATGTATCGGAGCTGGCGAAATATCGGTTCTGGCTACATTTGGCGTACATACGGTTACGGTATACCGCCGTCCGCAGGTAGCGGTATTTTCGACAGGAACCGAGCTTCTATCGGTCGAAGAACCGATTGAACCCGGCAAAATTCGTAACAGCAATTCGCTGATGCTGGCTGAGCAGATTCGTGCAGCAGGTGGTGAACCGCATCTGCTGGGAGCAGTAGAGGATGATCTGGAACTGGCGCGTACGATGATGATGAATGCGCTGGCGCAATATGATCTGGTCGTATCCAGCGGCGGTGTATCGGTGGGCGACTATGATGTTATGGGGGATCTGGTACGCAGCGGCGAAGTAGAGATGTTATTTAACAAAATCTCGATGCGTCCCGGCAGTGTCACTACCGGTGCAGTCAAGGATGGCAAGCTGCTGTTTGCGCTATCCGGTAACCCAGGAGCTTGCTTTGTCGGTTGCGAGCTGCTTGTGCGTCCGACGATCCGGCAGATGATGAACAGTACACGGGACTATTTGCCGGAATGGACCGCTGAACTGGGACGTGATTATAGCAAGATCAACAGCTTTACCCGTTTTGTACGTGGTCATGTGGATGTGGAAAATGGACGGGTCATCGCTTATCCGGCATTACTTGATGAATCCAATGTAATGGTCACGATCAAGGATAGCGATTGCCTGATTGTCATTCCGCCTACGACAGAACCTATGCCCGCTGGTACACCTGTATCGGTGCTGAAGCTGGCGGTGCAATAATGAACGGAGCTTCAGAGAGCATACCTGCTTCACAGCCGCCGGTTATCCAGATCGTCGGCTACAAAAATTCAGGCAAAACGACTCTTATCACCGAACTTCTTCGTCTCTGGGCTGCAGAGGGTATGCGGGTGGCAGTGATCAAACATGATGCTCATCAATTTCAGATGGATCATCGAGGTACGGATACATTTGCCCATACCGAAGCTGGTGCAGCCGCGGTGGCGATTACTTCGCCTACCCGCACTGCTATTATTCGTGAGCAGTCATCGACGCTGCAGCAGCTGGTTGCAGAGCTGTCCTCCTCATCTATAGATAGTTATGATCTGATTCTGGTCGAAGGGTTCAAGCAGGAGCCTTATCCCAAAGTAGCCTTGATGGCTCGTGAGTCGGATTTACCCCTACTGGAACAGCTGACAGGGCTTCATTGGATCTATACCCGCCTGCAGCCGGAGGAATGGACAACGCTGTTATCCGGAAATGAGAACAATAATGAACCAGCTATGCAGACACCCGGCGAAACTTTAAATTTGAAAGAAACACCTATTATTCCGGCTGGAAAAGATGGTATTATGGAATTATTCGTTGCACTGAATGCTTACATAATGTCATATGCCAAGCACTAACAAATAAGTGTGAATGAAATCAGGCTGCTGCCAATCTACGATCCAGGAGGACAATCTATCCATGAAAGTTACACTTATCGCCGGGAGTACGCGCCCGGACGCATCAACTACCAAACTATGTCACTATATTGCCAAACTGCTGACCGAACAAGGCCATGAGGCTGAAGTATTCAATCTGCAGGAACATGCACTGCCGCTCTATGGACCGGGTGAAGCTTACGGTCATGAAGAAGTGCTGAAGCTGGCTGCCGCTGCCAAAAGCGCCGATGCTCTCGTACTGGCGACGCCGGAATATCACGGTTCGCTGTCCGGTGTACTGAAGAATGCGCTCGACTTTTTGAACAGCGAATACTTTAACAACAAAGTCGTATTGTCTGCCAACTCGGCAGGCGGTCTGATTGGAACAGCTTCTCTGCTGCATTTGCAAAATATCGTACGCAACCTGCATGGTATCAACTGCCCGGAATGGATCTCGATTGGTGGATCACTGCGTGAGTTTAATGAAAACGGTGACCCGGTGGATGAAGGCACAGAACTGCGTATTCGTACTGCCGTTGCTTCTTTTGTTACACTGGGTGAGAAGCTGAAAAACGCCCAGTCCTAAAATCTGCTGCTCTGTCAATCTATGCGTGATCATAACCAGACTGTATGGTATGACATCTGCAAGAACAGATAGCGAAATTGTATAAAAGCTGAAAAGCTGCCATGATTTTTAATCTGGCAGCTTTTTGTATAGAATCAGGAGAAATAAACCTCTTCCATAAGCCGTTTTTTAGCCTATAAAGCAAAGAAGGAGAGAACATGATGGAGGAAATCGTAATTAGTCGACCGAAGGTTCAAGACTATGAGCAGTTAGCTTCCTTTTTTCGCCTTGTGCTTACAGATACGTTTATACAGAATGACATTCAGGAACAAAAGGAAGATTTGGAAGCGGAAATACGTAACAAACTACTCTACCTCACACAAGATTTGCGCAGTCAGGGGAAGCGGCGATATTTTCTGACAGCTTGGCGAGGAGAACAAATCATAGGAACGATTGAAGCCGGTACTGCCAACGATCTAATTCGTAGCAGCATCAGCCCTGAATATCAGCAGTTGCCCGAAGTAGGAACGATTCTGGTACATCCGGAAGCACAAAGACAAGGAATTGCCACCCGGCTGCTAACCGGCATAGTCTCATTCTTACATGAGCAAGGCTGCAGCCAGTTCTGTCTGGACAGCGGATACCCAATCGCCCAGCGTATCTGGAAGCGTAGATTTGGCGAACCTGCGTATACACTGAAAGATCAATGGGGACCAGGTGCAGATCATCTGATCTGGATTATCGATATAACCGGCAAATAAAAATCCTCCTGCTGTTTGTGGACAGAGGAGGATTGAATATCCCGGTACAGTTGAGTATTTGTTGTAACAGCAGACTTTTATAATGGGCAATATAGCTATTAATCCTCGTTACGCTTCTCAATCGCTTCGGACATTGTCTTGTCAGTGAGATGGGCGTAGATTTCGGTCGTCTCGGTCGATGCGTGACCGAGTTGTTCCTTGGTTTTGTAGATATCATTTTGCAAATAATAATCAGTAGCAAAAGAATGCCGTAGCTTGTGTACAGTCAAGTAAGGTTTGCCAAAGTATTTGGCGTATTTGATAATCATCGCCTGAATCGCTCGCTTGGTCATCCGGTTGCCTGATGTCTGGCCATTTGGCTTGGCGACGAATAGCGCCTGTTCATTACGCGGTGTACGATAACGGGATTCCCTCAGCTGCAGATACGTCTGCAGTTCATCCCGTGCCTGCTCGCGGAAGTAGACTGGTGTCTTGAACGTCTCATCGTTATTACCTTTGCGGGAGACATACAGCATCTTCTGGTTCAGATCCAGATCATTCATATTCAGATTGACCACTTCGGATACGCGCAGACCGGAGTTAAGAATCAGGCTGGCAATACAGGCATCCCGCTCACGATTGAGCTCGTAGGAGTAGAGTGCCTGCTTGTTGCCTGCGATGGTCTCACGATGACCTTCCAGAATATAGCCGACAAATTCCAGCAACTCTTCATCTTCGAGAATTTTGCCTTTGAGCTTGGCGGCAGTGTCCTTGGGCTTGTGCAGGCGCTTAACTTCGATCTTGGCCATAATATTGCGTTTGAGAAGCGGATAGAAGTCTTCATCCTCGGCAATTTGACTGAGATAATGGAACAATGAACGCAGCGAAGACAGCTTGCGGGATACGGTGACACGGGTATTGGCGCTCTCGGCGCGTGTTGTCAGATACAGCCGATAGCTGGTTACATCCTCCATACGCAGTGTCTCAAGTTCGATCAGCTGTACCTCTGCATAGGTACTGGCAGCGGATAATCCTTCGGCAATCATCCAGCTTAAAAAAGATTCATAATCCCGTATGTATTCCAATAATGTGGACGGAGACAAGTCCGGTAATTTGTAATTGATAAATTGTTCAATATACCAGGGCATAGATGGCAATTTCTCATCCAGCTTGCGGCGGTCATGGATCTTCTGTATGGTCATGTCGTTAGCTCACCTCATGTCCCGATTGTACCATAAAATGACTGGAATATGATTTGCGTCACTATACAGGAACGTTATATAGTGGTAAGAAGGCACGAAGTGATATACAAATTTTTCCTGATATGATATATACGAATTGCAACGATTAGACAAGACAACGGAGGGAACAGGATGGCGCTGGCGCTGGAATTGGTACCGAGAAGCAAGAAGCGGGTGATCCGCGAAATGATGCAATTCTATCTTTATGATTTTACATATTATTTGAATATTGAATTGAATGACAAAGGACGTTTCCCCGAGTATCCGGGACTGGATGAATTCTGGAGCTATCCGGGGCGCAAATTTCCTTTTCTAATTTATTCGGGCTCTTATATTGCAGGCTTTGCATTGGTAGACCGGTATATAGACAGCAGTGAGAGTGACTACTATATGACTGAGTTTTTTATCCTGCACAAATACAGGCGTGCAGGGGTCGGCCGCTGGGCAGCGGAGGAACTTTTTAACCGTTATCCGGGCCGCTGGAAAGTTACCCAGGTGCACAATAATACGGCTGCCCAGGCATTCTGGAGACGGGTGATTGGAGAATATACAGCCAATCGGTACGAAGAGATTCTTCATCCGGAGCATGGGGGACCCAGTCAATACTTTACGAGCTTCCGTCAGAATTAAGCGGACAGCAGGAAAGGGAGTCGTTACAATGTATTTACCATCATTTTCATTATCCAATAAAAAGGCAATCGTTACTGGAGCAGGCAAAGGTATCGGTCAGGCACTTGCTATCGGGCTGGCGCAAGCAGGAGCGGATGTGGGATTGATCTCGCGTACAGGCTCCGATCTTGACGCTACCAAGCAGCTGATCGAGAAGCACAGCAGCCGTCAGGCGATTTGCATGGTGGCCGATGTAACAGACCGCCAGCAGATGAAGGATGCGTTCGAGCGGTTTGAGCTGGCTTTTGGAGCGCCGGATATTCTGGTCAATAATGCGGGTATGAATATACGCAGCAAAGCGCTTGATGTAACAGATTCGGAATGGAACACGATCGTCCAGACGAATCTGCATTCTGCATTAATCGCATCTCAGCTCGCTGCCGAGCAAATGAAAGAAAATGGCGGTGGGCGGATTATCAATATTGCTTCTGTAGCCGGGCAGGTGGCACTGCGTACCGGTGTCGCTTACGGTGCGACCAAGGCAGGACTGATCCAGATGACCAAAATCCTGTCCATGGAATGGGCGCAGTATGGTATCCAGGTGAATGCGGTGGGACCGTGGTATTTCCGTACTCCGCTGACCGAGCAGATGCTGGCGAACGAGCAGTATATGCAGGAGATTCTGGATCGTACGCCGATGAAACGGGTTGGCAATCTGGAAGAACTCGTAGGACCGGTTGTATTTCTGTCCTCCGAAGCAGCCGGTTATATTACCGGACAGACGCTGATGGTCGATGGTGGTATGTCCGTATTCGGATTTTAATAATGGGAACATGTCTCATCATACAGCAGTGCTCGATAATGCAAATCATATAATAAACAAGCCCCTGTACACAGTCTTGAACCCGATTGGGAATGACCGCGTAAACAGGGGCTTTTTTTGTATCATTCAGAATGTTGACAGCAGAGTAAGTGATCCATAAAAAATATCGTGATAGCTGATAAAATAAATTATTTGTAAAATTTAAGTTTTAAGCAAATTAATTGTTGACAATATATAACAGTGGCGGTACGATAATATTAAATCACTGTGCTGCTTATGATGAACCAAACACAAAGAAATTAGGTGAGAAGAATGGAATCAACAAGTGTAACAGGTCTGGAACAGCATATCTGCTTCTCCCTTTATGCAGGTTCACGAGCCATTACGAGAATGTACTGGCCGATGCTCGAAGAAATGGGAATAACTTATCCTCAATATATTACGCTGGTGGTCTTATGGGAAAAGCAGGAGTGTACAATCAAGGAACTCGGCAAAGAGATCTATCTCGATTCCGGTACGATGACCTCCATGCTCAAACGGATGGAAGAGAATGGTCTGATTACCCGTCAGCGTTCTACCGAGGACGAACGGGTTGTAAATATTAAGATTACGGACAAGGGAATGGCTCTGCAAGAGCAATCCCGCTGTCTGCCGCAGTCACTATTGGATGCAACAGGATTATCCAGTGAAGAACTGCAGACACTGAATCAACAGCTGCGTCAGCTGATCAGCAAGCTGCAGGCCTGACTATTACAGCATATTCACAATATCGATTGAGTGAACTCTCTGGCTAGCATAGCAGAGAGTTTTTGTCATGCAATGGAGCGATACTGTCCCATGGGAACTTGCTGGAGCAACTTCAAAAGAATATGATACACTGAGTAAGCAGATGGAATTCTCCCAAATATGCAAAAGAAAGTAAAATATCATCTATGTATAGCAAGCTATGAAGAAGTGAACAGGGAGAAGTATAACAATACATAATAAAGGGGATTACCTGGAATGAAGCAAGCCAACAAGCGTGTACTGGAAAGTGAGCGTCTATATCTGCGTACGTTTACTATAGATGATATCGACATGTACTATCCGACACTGATGAATGAAGAAATGCGTCGTCTGACCGGTACCCATGCTCTATTTACCCGTGAAGGTGTAGCGCAATTTATTGAAGAAAGCGCTGGTGATTCCAGCCGGATCGATTTGCTGATTACACTCAAGCCTGAAGAACAGGTGATTGGTGAAATCTCGCTGATGGATATCGATCGTACCAACCGGAATGCACATATCCGGATAGCCATATTTGAATCATCCAACTGTGGACAGGGCTATGGTACCGAAGCGATGGAGATGCTGTTGGATTATGCTTTTGGTAATCTGAATCTGCACCGGGTAGAGCTGTCGGTATATTCATTTAATGAACGGGCCATTGCTTCCTACGAAAAGCTCGGATTCAGCAGGGAAGGCATTCAGCGGGAAGTATTGTACTATGATTATCAGTATCATGATGCTATTGGCATGAGTATTCTGGAGCATGAGTTCCGTGAAAGGCAACAAAAGTGAATACATGGCTTCAAAACAGGGTACGATATGAATAGGTTATATATAATCAGACATATCAAGCTGCTGGAGGAAAGCGATGAATTCAATAAAGGCTGTTATTTTTGATCTCGATGATACGCTGCTGGATCGCAGACAAACCATGGAAAAACTGGCTCATCGGTTAGCTAAAGAGTACGCGGCGTATCTGGAGGAAGGACGCCATGTACTGGAGCGAATCGTACATTTGGACTGGCATGGAGCGGTAGAGCAGCGGCATGTATTTGCCGCGTATATTGACCAGCTTCCCTGGAAACAGCGTCCCGAGGATCAGCATCTATTGGAATTCTGTCAACAGCAGTACGCTCAATGTGCTGTACTGACCCACCAGGCCAAAGAAACGCTGCAGTATGTTCACCAGCGATATCGAACCGCCCTGTTAACCAACGGACAGGCAGATCTGCAGCATCAGAAACTGGCTCAACTGGGGATCCGGGATGAGCTCGATAAGGTACTCACTGCAGAAGAAGCCGGAACAGCAAAGCCGGATGTACGAATCTTCTATCAGGCGGCTGAGCAGCTACAGGTAGACCCTGCTGACTGCATGTACGTAGGAGATCATGCTATCAGCGGAATCGGGGGCGCTATCCAAGTCGGTATGCAGACGGTCTGGATCAGGCAGCATCTGGGTCCGCACGATGCCAAACATGTACAACCGACACACACTATCGATACGATTGCGGAGCTGGGTAAACTGTTATAGTTTATCCAGCTTTTTGTATAAGACTGGCAATGGACAATACATTAAACATATATTACATCTTACATATAATACGGATAACAACTCGATAACGATGATTATCATATACTACATATCCTCAATCATAGAAATGCCATATTTACCCGTTGATGATCCTTGCCTACAATGAGCAGTATTCCATATGTCTATTGCCAAATAAAAGTGCAATAACCAGCCCAGAGGAGGTCACATGAATGCGCAAATTATCAGCTGTTCCTGAGCCGCAAATTATATTCAATCCTAAAATCTATCGATGCAGGCGTGCTTCGGGAACAAGTGAATGGACCGGACGTCTGGATCAGGATTTCTGGCAGACCGCCGAGTGGACAGAAGATTTTGTAGATATAGAAGGAGATCACAGGCCGCTTCCTGCCAAAAGAACCCGGGTGAAGATGCTCTGGGATGATCAATACTTTTACATAGGAGCCGAGCTGGAAGAAAATGAGATATGGGCTAACCAGACGGAAAGGGACTCGGTAATTTTTCAGGATAATGACTTTGAGATATTCATCGATCCGGATGGGGATACGCATCAATATTATGAATTTGAAATCAATGCGCTAAATACCGTATGGGATCTGCTGCTGGTCAAGCCTTATCGCGATGAAGGGCCAGCAGTTAATGGGTGGGACATCAGCGGATTGCGTACTGCAGTATATGTAGATGGTGAACTGAATAATCCTGAAGCCAGCAACCGGGTATGGTCGGTCGAGATCGCTCTGTCCTGGCGAATTCTTCAGGAATGTGCAGCAGAGAAACGTCCGCCGCTACCTGGCGAGTACTGGCGGGTGAACTTTTCCCGGGTCGAGTGGGAGGTGGATGTAATAGATGGTCAATATGTGAAGCGATGCGATCCAGCGACCGGCAAGCCGCTGCCTGAAGATAACTGGGTATGGAGTCCGCAGGGTGTGGTGAATATGCATTATCCGGAACTATGGGGATATGTGGTTTTTGAGGATGAAGAACAAGCAGAAAGTGAATCGGTAGAACATGCACCGCAGATAGCAGCAGACGCTCCTAATGGTCTTCCATCTGAACTGGAAACAGAACAGATCAAATGGGATCTGCGTGTACTCTACTACAAGCAGCGTCTATATGCTCAGACACATCAATGTTACTGTACGAGTATAGAGGAGCTGCTGCAGATTGGAGAGTTGAAGCTGCGCTCGAATGATATCGAGCAATGGAACATCGAAGCAACCAGCAGTATGTTCCAGATATCCGCGCTGCTAACAGACGCAGAGTCACGGATCTGTATTCGTGAAGATGGCTGGGTATGGCGGGAGCAGGCAGCAAAATGATTATGTCGTAATACTCATTTACAAAGGAGGCTTACCTGCATGACGGTGACTGTATCGTATGGATTGGATCTGGATAAGGTGAATCACAAGTTCGAATGGAAAAGGCAGCAGGCTGCCCGGAGAAAGTTATCTCTATTCAGCATATTCGAACTGTCGCTAACGGATGAAGAACAGCTGCTGCTTCGGTTTCTGTACGCTTATATGCCGCTGCATGATCTGGCCGATTATGATGGTGAATACTTTTTGAGACATGTACGGCATGCGCTGCATGTACGCAGTCAAATGCCATGGGGAGCATCTGTACCGGATGAGATTTTTGTACATTTTGTGCTGCCCTACCGTGTGAATAACGAGAATATCGATAATAGTAGCCAAATCATTTATAGCGAACTTGTCGATCGGGTTCGTAATCTGCCGATGACCGAGGCAGTGCTGGAGACCAATTACTGGTGTCATGAACGAGCTACCTATGTAGGTACGGATATTCGTACCGTCTCGCCACTGACGATTATGCGTACAGCGCAGGGACGGTGCGGAGAACAATCCACGCTGGCAGTAACGGCACTTCGGAGCATCGGTATTCCGGCACGTCAGTGCTATACGCCGCGTTGGGCGCACTGCGATTCCAATCATGCGTGGGTTGAAACATGGGCAGATGGACAATGGCATTATCTGGGTGCCTGTGAACCTGAGCCGGTACTGGATGAAGGATGGTTCCGGCTGCCGGCGCGCCGGGCAATGCTGGTCAACACGAGGGTCTCTGCAGACTATACCGGACCGGAGGAAGTCTGCTCCAGACATCCATGGTATACAGAAATTAATATGCTAAAGCGGTATGCTCCTGTTCATCCGCTTACTGTTCATACCGTAGATGAACAAGAGCGGCCAATCTCTGCAGAAGTGCAGTTCCAATTGTATAATGCAGCAGAATTCTCTCCGCTGGCAACGATGAAGAGTGACAGCACCGGTCGTGCCCAGCTGACGACCGGATATGGAGATTTGCTTATTCATGCGCGTGCAGGTCAGCGCTGGGGTGAGACATGGTGTCGTGGAGATCAATCCGAAGTAACTGTGAGTCTCGGTCTATCATCCTTTGCAGAAGGCAGTATAGACTGGAAAATGACTGCCCCGGTAGCTCCGCCAGTCGATGAAGGTCAGGCGGTCTCTCCAGAGGATAAACATAAACATGAGCAGCGCATACAGGAGGGCATTGCACTTCGTACTGCCTATGAAGCTGGATTTCTGAACCGCGAAGAATCCGCTCAGCTGGCAGCGAAATGGCAGTTGCCTGCCGAGCGGATCTGGAAAGTGCTGGAGACGGCGAGGGGGAACAGCCGGGAACTGGCTGATTTTCTGGAAAAGACGGTATCGGAAGAACGTTCGCTGGCTTTGCGGCTGCTGGAATCGATGCGTCCCAAAGATTGGCAGGATACATTTGAACCTGTCCTGCAGGATCATCTAAATGGCAGCAAAGTCTATGCCACGCTGGAAGAAGCAGAAAGAGAGCGATTTGATCGCTATGTGCTGTGTCCGCGGATTCATTTTGAGATGCTGTCTGAATATCGGGCTTATTTTCAGTCGTTATGGTCTTTGGACAAGCAGGAAGATTATCGTCGTCATCCACAGCAGCTGGCTGCCGACCTGGAAGCTGAAGTACGTATATACAATCAGGTGGATCGTTATTCCGGTATGGCGACGCCGGCAGGTGCCCATCAATTGGGAGTGATGGACGCGCTGAGCCGGGATATGATGTTTGTTGCTGCTGCCCGCAGTCTGGGCATTCCGGCGCGGCTGGAGCCGCTGCAATTGCAACCGCAGTACTGGCAGCATGGTGGATGGACAGAAGTGCAGTTTACGCCGCACCTTGAAGCAGATGAGGTGGACGGTTATCGAAGTACCGGAATTGCTGAAGATGCGGCTAACGATATTCAGAATATTCGACCGGAACCGGAACATACTGCTGAATTCACTTCTGTATCTTCCGGCAAAGGTAAAGTCATTTTCCGTCTTGCAGCAGCATCTGCAGATGAAGAAGCCGGATATTATCGTAATTTCACACTGGCAAGGCTGGAGGATGGAGCGTACCGGACAGTTCATTTTCCATACGGGGAAAAAGAGATGTGCGACAAGCCGTATGACGTCATACCGGGAGCGTACCGGCTGACGACAGGAACACGTCTCAGCGATGGGAGTGTAGAGGGACGGTTTATGCATTTCCATGTATATCCGGAGCAGACGACGAAGGCTGAACTGCTATTCCGCAGTGAACAGCACACGGTCCCACTGATCCATTCTTCGCTGCCGGATCAGGTGAAGAGCATATTGTCTGGCAACGAAGCTGAGTCTGTCGCTCATCCGGCTGGCTGCATTATTACTTGGCTGGAGCCGGAACGTGAACCCACCAAACATTTGCTTAGAGAACTATCCGAGCGGGAGTCCGAATGGTCGGCATGGGGTGGTCCGGTGTATGTATTGACTTCAACATTGCAGGATCAGGAGCGGATAGCGACAGATCTACTATCCGGACAGATACATCTGCGGGTAGATCAGAATCTGAATATGCTATCGGGGTTAAAGGAAACCATGCAGCAGATACGCGGCGAACAGCGTCCGATCGTACTGGTAGTAGACCCGTATCAGAATATACGTTATGCCCAGCAGGGATACAAGTTGGGAACCGGCAGTGACCTGCTGCAGGTACTGGAACAATTGGCTGCGCCTCATGAATAACACGATCAGAGATCAATAGCAAGATCCTATACACGCAGTACGTGGATCCATGGATCCATGCTGCTGGCACCACATAAAGCTCTTGCCCATACAGCCGGGTATAGAGCTTTTTGGCGTTAGGAATTCCTTGTAAAACACAGGCACGTCTGAGCAGGATTGGCAACAGTCACAAGACTTGTGTTACGCTAAAAAGGAAAATATGTATCATAATTGAACTTGCAGGATTGAGGAGCGTACATAGCATTATGAAGTCAAAGAAAAGCAAGACGGGGCATTCCCTTAAGCTTCACCGCTTGAAAAAAATATGGCGTGCACATCCACGCACAAGATGGACATTATTAACAGTGTTCAGTCTGTTTTTGCTATCATTCATCATTTGCGAAGCACTGGTGTTATCGCAATTTGATCGGGATGATAGCAACTCTTCCCATAATCCATATGTTCTAATCCTAGGCTCTGGGCTTAAAGAAGGAGATCAGCTGCCAGTCACTTTGCGTCAACGTGTAGACACCGGTCTGGTGTACTGGCAGCAGCACCGCGATAGCAAAATTATCGTCTCCGGCGGTCAGGGAGTGGATGAGACCGTACCGGAAGCAGTAGCGATGAGGGATTATCTGCTAAAACAGGGCGTGCCACCTGGAGCCATACTGCTGGAAAGCCGCTCTACCAGTACATACGAGAATCTGCTATTCAGCCAAAAAGTAATCGATGCAGATCGTGATACGGCCTCGGGTACCTATAATGCGATTATCGTAACCAGCAACTATCATATGTATCGTGCCCGTTATATTGCGGAACATCTGGGCTATACAGCATACGATGGCATCTCCAGTCCGTCACCGCTGCGCTTGATTCCGGTTAGTGTGCTGCGTGAATATCTCGCTATGATCAAAACAGTGCTGACAGTATAACGTCTGATCATGAATTATCGATTGAAAATGCATCTGAATATGTAATAAATCAACATCCGTTATCGAAAAAGGCATCGGTATAAGAGAAGTTAATCTCTTATACCGATGCCTTTTATATTAGAATGAATTTCAAATATTATTATTAACGCAGTGCACAGGAGTTGGAGGCGGTGCTGGCAGGAACATCCATGCCACGTAGATCTCTGATTTTGACATTGCTGCTGTATAGCATGGAATCACTGCGCAATTTGAAAGAAGTGAAGTTAGGCTCTGCATCCAGATACATTGCAGCTTCAAAATAAATCTCGTGCTGACGGTCGATCAAAATAGGCAAGGAATTAGTCTCGATCACACTATCGTTGGCATCCTGCTGATCTACAATCAGGAGTACCGGAATACCATCACAACCACAGCCTTCACCAGTATCGTACAGTAATTTGTACATACCTGGTTGTTCGCCAAGACTTGCTTTTAATTTCTGATCTGCGAGTTCGGTTAATTGGATTCTCATGATAATCACCGGTCCTTTTACATTTAATTTATTAAAATTAAATTGTTTACAATATTATTATAGCATGAATATAAATTGTATACAATACATTATTTATCTTTTAGTATTCTTTTATTTCTAATCATATGTATTACCCGTGCAGACAAATAGTCACACAGCAGCAATCATATCCTGTTCGAGTCATTTTGCAGTATAATAGAGCAGCTGACGCTTCTGGTGAAGAGAATCGGGTTATTAATACTATTATGATTACATAGCCATAGTGTTACAAGTATCAGCTTATCATGGTGATGGAACGGATGGACGGGAGAGGATTTTGCCTATGAAAATAACAATGGATTACATACGGGGCTATCTACAGGGAGTTGCCCAACTGAATATGATGGATAACTGTGCGCTCGATTATGATCTGGATGAGATTCCGGCGATTGGCACATTGGTAGAGAGTGTTTGCGGGTATATGCAGCTAACACCTGACCGGGTAAGTCTGGATCGGTTGCAGGATTGGCAGGATCATCTGCTGCAAATGCTGCCTGGCTGGCTGTATTATCGCTGGCGCAGCGCGGATGCCGCTCAACAGGGAGTCATCCCCTTCGATCAGGAGCATGGAAGCCGTCATTTTATACATATTCTCAAAGAAGGATTGTCGAATGTAGGCAATGTGGTAACTGTATTTAAAGTAACCAGTACACCGGATTCCTTTTATGAGCTGGAATGGGACGATTATCTGTTCTTCACCAATGGCAAGCTGTATCTGCTGCATTTTGGCATGAGTGATTGAGATTCGATATTAGATCACTGAGGCATAAGACAACACTATATACCGACCAATAAAAGAAAGTCCGGCAGCGGATTTTCTTTTTTTTGCATATGAAAAGTACCTACCGGATAGGTTCCGGCAGGTGCTCTATACTGCAATACATGATCATGCGCTTGATTTCAGGGCTGAATAGGAGAGTGGATAGAGACATTATCCAGACTCAGATTACCTTTTTCCTGTTCCGGCGTCTGGGCAGTAAAAGTAGCAATGGTAGCAACTTTGTTCATAAACGGAGCCTTTTTGGCCACCAGCTGGTCGTTCATGTAAATGTCTGCAGTCTGACTCGCGATATCGGCAATAACAATAATATGATACCACTTTCTTGGCTGTGGTATCTCGTCACCAAGTGGACGTACTTCCTTGGAAGAAGCATAATAGGAAAAGCCCTGCGGACCGGCGTTAATAGCGACAGCGGCGTAACCACCGGGTGTATTCAGCAGCTGCAGCATTCGGTCATAGGAAGCCTTTTCGTTCAGCTGAATACGGGTATCGAGTATAACTTGGCCGGTCTGTTCCTTGAAACGCTTGGTGATCCGGGTAGTCTCTTTACCACTATCCGAGAGAATCAGCCCCTGACTGCCCAGAGCAGGATGTTCTACGGATGATGTATCTGCAGAAGGGGTGAGATTGCCAATCAGCACATGATACTCGTCCGTACCTGGATGTGCCGGTTCCAGCGTATAACCTGCTGGAGGAGAGCCGGCTGTATCCTGCTCAAAATCATCCAGTGCCCAGTAGGCAGTCACCGGTTCTCCGGAAGTCATTGCAGCGGAGACAGGTGCCGAAGGCAGACTGCTATTGGCTGCGTTGACTGCAGTGACCCGGTAATAATACAGCTGTCCTGTAGCAGCTGTATTATCTGTATATTCCGTCGGTTGTACTTTGTCGGCGACAATGGTATAACGTCCAGTCTCGACATTGGCACGCTCAACAGTGTACGTATCGGCTTCAGCGACTGGTGTCCAGCGAATCTGGATACCTTTATTGACGGCTGTACCATACACATTATCCGGTACAGACGGCATATGTTCCAGATTACGTATGGAAATATCGGAAAATTGCGCAGTATTGTAATTGTGAATCTCGTTATCGATCGCTGCAGCATCAGCGGCAAAACCTGCATAGATCGTGTCCGGCATATCAGGCAATGTGACGGAGCCAGCCTGAATCCATTCTTTTCCGTATTGGGAGAGAAAAGCATAGACCGTATCTCCGGTGCGTACCAGCTTCATATAGCCCGGAGCGAGAAAGTCTTCGGTCTGCTTGTCGACAGCTTTGGCTCCGGGATTCAGACGATGAATAAACCGTCCGGCCTGACCGTATTTGACGGTAGATTGGGTTAGTGCAACCATCTGTGCATCAGCATCCAGACTGCTGCGGATCATCATGCCTGCCTGGGCATTATTATCGATACGTGATTGACGATCTATTCGTGATATCATTTCAAAATCGCCGGTTAACTTCTGATAAGTGAGCGAGAAGTCATCTCGCCGCTGACTGGTACTCAAGGAATCGCCTTCTCCATAACGACCGCTGCCGCGTACGATTAGACGATCTGCCCAAGCTGTCGCTGTACCGTGTACACCGACTTGACCAATATCTGCTGTGGTCCATGGGTCATCTGCTTCAGGTCCGACCACATGCAGGGTAATCGTTGAACTGCTGGTAGCAGTGCCTGCATTATCTACTGCTCGGGCAGTTATATAATGTGTTCCTTCCGGTACGGCATCCCAGCGATACTCATAAGGCGCAGTAGTATCCCTGCCAATCCGTTTGTTACCGGCATAGAAATCAACGCTTACGATACTGCCATCGAGATCATAGGCGTCAGCTGTTACCGTCAGCGACTGATTGGCCTGAATCAGCTGATCTTTCTCCGGAGTACGGATATTGACTACTGGATTTAATGATGTATCATGGTCAGCCAGTTCGTTCAGATAATTCTCCAGATGCGTATATCCGTCTGTACCCATCAATAGACTGTCTGAGGCATCAGTTGGATTCAGTCCTCGCTCAATCTCCCAGTCATCCGGTATACCATCATGATCCTGGTCTACAGGAGCAGCAATACTTAGCATCTCTGGATAGCCGCCTGCTTCGGCAGGTGAGTTCAGCATTCTGCCACTGCGCTGGGATACTTCGTTCATAATGCGCGCATCGATCGAATCGCGCTTGGGCAGCGTCGCACCGGCTTCTGCCAATACCGATATATAGGCCTGCTCTGCGCTCTCGGTCTGAATCGGATTGGGCATTGTTACCGGTTCGTCCAAGCGGGATGCAGGAGGGGCATCCGGCATACTAAGCCAGTTATTTGCCGTTAGTTCCGGATATCCGTCCACATGGTTACCATCAATATACCACTGGCTGGTAGCGGACGGAGTATCCCGAATCATACCGCGTACGCTGCGGGCGGTGTCAGGACCATATTTGTAGTAATTACCGACTATATTGGCTGCAATATTTTCACCGCCATAAGTCGCCATGAACTGCCAGTTATAAATAATATTATTGCGAAAATCGACTGTATCGCCGGCATCACTGGCAAAGCGCGGATTCCGGCTGGCATTATGAGCGATCAGATTATGGTGAAAGGTAACGTTGCGTCCACCCCAGATTCCGCCGTAACCATGCCGTCCCTTGGAATGATGGGACATGAGCATGCTCTCGGAGGCGATAGACCATTGGACCGTCAGATTCTCGTTCTGGTAGGGGGATAGTACTTCGTCTACCGAATTACTGAAAGAACAATGGTCAATCATGATATTTTGGTGTTTGCGCAGCCCGAAAGCATCACTTTCAGTAGAATGGGCATCGCCCAGACGAAAGCGCATATAGCGAATAATCACATTATCGCTATCAATTGTCGTATCATAATCCAGCACGGCAATCCCATCTCCCGGTGCAGTCTGTCCGGCAATCGTCAGGTTGGAACCCTTGATTTTGAGCGGGGATTGAAGATGGATATTGCCGGAAATCCGGAAGATAATCGTACGATTGCCTACGGATACAGCATCACGCAAAGATCCGGGTCCTGAATCATTCAGATTGGTAACTTCATAAATGCTGCCTCCGCGTCCGCCTGTTGTATACATGCCGCCACCTTCTGCGCCGGGAAAAGCAGGAAGAAGTGCACCGATTGCAGATGCGTTATCCGTTGGGGGAATCGTCTCTCCAGCTTCGGCAGTAGCAGGAATCATCATCGGGACGGCTACGGCTGCTGCCAGCAGGGAGCGTGTCCACTGTGAAATCATAGGGATCATTGGATTCTCCTCTCACTTGATGAGTATGATCTGCTTCGCATTATTTTCTGATCATTTTGCCGGGTTCCATCCGTCGTTACCAGCGAGCACCGACGAGATGGTAATGGCCGCTGCTTCACTGGAAGAAAGGAGTTTGGACCAGCCTACTCTTGTACCGGCAGCACCCGGTCCTTTGCTGTTATATTCCGAATAGCGGGCAGTCTGCTCGTTGGCTGCATTGCCCCAATTGTTCCAGCCTTCGGGCCGGATATGACTATCCATCGTAGTATTGATATAGGTGACCGAGCTGTATGGGCGCCATGGACGTCCCAGATGTACCGAGGCATTGCCAACTGCGCTACTACGTGTCAGCTTGCTGTTCAAAAACACATAGCCATATGGCTGCTCGACAGGTGTAGACGCGGCAGTTATGTAGCCATTGCCCAGACTTTTCAGCTCGCAATTATTGAATACCGCTGTAGCACTGCCAAAGACAAAGTCTACGGTGCCTTCAATATAGCAATTCTCATAATACTGTCGTCCGCTGCCAGGTGTATAAAGCGTATCCTGATGGCCCAGCATCCGCACATTTTTGAATATCGCCCGATCACCGCGCACGTACAGGGCTACTGCCTGTCCGGCGTCTTTGCCGGCAGTATTGGCAAATGTAATATTCTGCGCTGTAAAATGATCGGACATAACAAAGGTGCTGGAACTATTGGTTGTTCCGCCAGCAGATGCGGATGTGTCGCTGTACGTAAGAATCGTATCGGTAGCACTCTCACCGGTTAACGTAATATAGGGCTTATCTTTTGGAAATGTAATCTTTTCTCGATATGTTCCATTTTTGACGTAGATAGTCACGGGTGATTTGTTACCGCTTGCAATAGAGTCGATGGCAGATTGCACCTTACTGTACTGGCCTGATCCATCCTGGGCGACAGTAATCGTTTTGGTCTGACTGGCGTCGGCGACTAGAGAGGAGGTAGCTGGCTGATCCTGGGCCTGGGTAGACTGGACAGGCAGCAGTGATAATCCGACTGCGCATGTGCACACCAGAATCATTGATGTATTCCAATAGGATCGCTTGCCGGCAGAACGAGCAGATGGTTGCCATAATTTTAATTTCATACTAATACAACTCCTTTGGGATAAAAGAATGCAAAACAGATGATACCTGCCGGATTCCGGAAGACCTGCAGGTGGGACATAGCCAATATAACCATTAATTTACAAGTGATCACAGAGCCATTATAGTACAAGTAAAACAAAGAAATTTTGCATTTCTTGTCTGGAATACGCTTACATTTTGCTTTTGTTGTCTTTTACTGGAGTAAGAAAGGAACGAATAGATTGTAAAAGCGCAAGGAGGAATGAAGATGGAGACTCTGGAAGCAGTTGGTTATAGTGTGGATCCACAGGAGAGTATGCGCATTCATTATTTGCGGCAGATTGGCTACAGCGCTATGCCACGTTATCATTCCCATTCTAGCTACGAGATTTTTTATGTACAGGATGGAGGGAGAACCTACTTTATTAATGAGACGGCTATTCATGCAGCCAAAGGCGATCTGGTTTTTATTTGTCCTACCGATCTGCATCGTACCGTCAGTACAGATGCGCTATTATGCGAACGGATTCTGGTTAATTTTACCGAGGAATTTATTCGTGAAGGGGGTGGGCTATTGTTCCCGCTGCAGGAGCTGGGACGCGATCCGCTCTATCATTTGCCGTTCGAAGAACAACATGCCGTCCAGCAGTGTCTGCAGGAACTACTGTCAGAGATGCAGCGCCGGGACGCCGGATACATCGAATACAGTCGCTGTCTGCTCACCGGGCTTCTGATTCGTTTGTACCGGATAAGACGGCGAGAGCACGGTCAGCCTGCTGCAGTAACATCAGTTATACATCCCATGGAGACCAAAATTACCGAGATTGCCCGCTATATCAATGATCACTTTGATGAGCCGCTGACACTGCAGGGAATCGCCGAATTGTTTTATATCAGCCCATCGTATCTGTGCCGAATCTTCCCACGGATTACAGGCTTTCATTTTCGGGAGTATTTGCAGACGATTCGGCTGCGTGCAGCACGTGAGCTACTGCGTCATAGTACGCTGAGTGTCGCCATGATTGCCGAGCGAACCGGCTATGCACATACTGCCAACTTTAGCGTGATCTTCAAAAAACTAACTGGCTGTACGCCCAGTCAGTATCGGATCATGAACCGACAGAAGCGGAATATACAATAGCTGACTGCTGCATTGTGATGCCGAGCGCACGGATAAAAGGTCGGATCGATAAAGATTATTTTGCAATTCTCAATAATTGTCATTGAGGCATCGGGCAGAGTGAGTTAAAATATAACCTTATGCGTGAGATATACTTTAATCACATTGATCTGGAGGCGGCAAAAGGAACGGAGCAGCAGTTAATCAGGCGTTAGTGTACATATACACATCGGCGCGTTGAAGCGGAACAGCTGTATCTTCCGTAAATGAAAAGAATTTCGAACGCATGGCATCCGGCACCTGGAGCACTGTAGGAGTGGAGAGATAGATCCGGACCGGATGACAAATAGAATTGCATAGCGATTTATCGGAGGTTCGTTCTTTGGAGAAAAAAATACCATTTTCATTCATCGTAGTTATTGGATTAATGCTGTTTGCGCTCTTTTTCGGTGCAGGGAATCTTATTTTCCCAACCATGCTGGGTCAGTCTGCCGGAACTAACTTTTGGCAGGCCAATATAGGCTTTTTGATTACAGGAGTAGGACTGCCTACCCTAGGCGTGATTGCGCTGGGATTCTCCGGCAAGGATGATCTGCAGTCGCTGGCGAGCCGGGTGCATCCTGTATTTGGTCTTATATTTACGACTGTACTGTACTTGGCGATTGGTCCGCTGTTTGCTATTCCACGGACCGGTAATGTTTCGTTCGAGATTGGTGTCAAGCCATTCCTGTCTGCGGATTGGTATACGACAGCTGCAGCTATTTTCTCGATTATATTCTTTGGGATTACCTGTTTCTTCTCATTGAATCCGGCGCGTATTGTGGATATTGTCGGTAAAGTTCTTACACCCATCAAGCTGACCTTTATCAGCGTACTGGTCATTGTAGGACTGCTGTATCCTATCGGTGGATTCCAGGCTCCAACCGAGAAGTATATGACACATGCGCTGTTTAACGGATTCCAGGAAGGGTATCTGACCATGGATGCGCTGGCAGCTTTTGTATTTGGTATTATTGTCATTAATGCGATCCGGGAGCGCGGAGCAACGAGCCGCAAGCAGATTGTTACAGTTTGCCTAAAAGCAGCGTGTATTGCAGCACTGATTCTCTCGGTTCTGTATGTGGCGCTTTCCTATATTAGTGCTTCCAGTGTGCAGGCTTTTGGCTATCTGGAAAATGGCGGTCAGATTCTGGCGAGAATGTCCAGTTATTACTTTGGCACATCCGGTGGCATCTTCCTTGGTCTAATGATCACGATTGCCTGCCTGACAACCAGTGTGGGTCTGATCACTTCATGTGCATCGTACTTTCACAAACTGCTGCCGCGCTTTAGCTATAAAAAGCTGGTAGTTGGTCTGTGTCTGTTCAGTGCGGTAATTGCGAATATCGGACTAAATGAACTGATTACCATTTCGGTACCGGTTCTGACCATTATTTATCCACTGGCGATTGTACTAATGTTCCTGACATTTTGTCATTCCCTGTTCAAAGGAGAGCGACTTGTATATCAGGGCAGTATGCTGCTCGTCTTCATCATCAGTCTGGCAGATGGACTGAAGGCAACTCCATTCCATCTGGCAGCACTGGATCATTTTCTGGAAAGTTATCTTCCGATGTATACAATTGGTCTCGGCTGGATTCTGCCGGCGATCATTGGTGCGGTAGGAGGATATGTAATCAGCATTATCCGCAAGGATTCTTCACTGGTTAATTCCTGATTAACAGCCGCCTTCTATGGTATATCTCACTGCCCGGACAGTTCTCAGAGCTGTTCGGGTTTTTTGTCTATATATAAATTCGGTCAAAACTACTATTTTCTCATCAATTAGGGTAATACATAACGTACAGCAGCTTGGAACATACAGCATGGCACCATTCTGGGAGTTGGTTACACACTCCAGACCACATAACCGGAGGAGGCTATACATCATGGAAAAGCGTAAATATGGCAATACAGATATGCAAGTAAGTGTACTCGGATTTGGCGGTTCGGAAATTGGAAGCGGTATCTCACAGAGTGAAGTTGATCAGCTTTTGCATAGTGCACTGGATGCAGGGCTGAATATTATTGATACAGCAGAATGTTATGGAGATAGCGAGGAGTTGATCGGTAACGCACTAGCAGACCGGCGTGATGATTATTATCTGTTCAGCAAATGCGGTCATGCAGCCGGCTTTGAAGCGCCTGACTGGGATCGCAATATGCTGGAACAGAGCATTGATCGCAGTCTGCGTCGTCTGCAAACCGATCATCTCGATATGATCCATCTGCATAGCTGCTCGGAAGAAGTGCTGCGCCGGGGAGAAGTGATTGAAGTGCTGCAGCGTGCCAAGCAGCAAGGCAAAACGCGTTATATCGGTTACAGTGGAGATAGTGCAGATGCACTGTACGCGATTGAGACAGGAGTATTTGACAGTCTGGAGACATCTGTCAACATTGCCGATCAGGAAGCGATTTCCTTGACGATTCCGGGTGCACGTGAGCGTGGTATGGGCATTGTTGCCAAACGTCCGATTGCCAATGCAGCATGGACACGGGAGCAGGTAGAACCGCAGGATTATGCATTTGTGTACTGGAACCGGCTGCGCGATCTGAATTATACATTCCTTCAGGATAAAGATGTACAGAATAGCATCAAGCAGGCATTGCGATTTACCCTGAGTATTCCCGGTGTGGATACGATGATCGTTGGTACAACCAAGCCTAATCGCTGGTCTGAAAATGCAGCTCTGATCGCGGATGGCGTATTGTCGCAGGAGGAGTTCGATCATATCCGTCAGCGCTGGTTCGCTACTGCCGAATCGGAATGGGTTGGACAGATTTGATATGAATGCATAACCTATAAATATAATCGTTGAAGCAGTGGTGCATTTTGTATCTGCTGTTGTCTATATCCAGTCGTATAAGAATGAACTGGTATATCATATACAACGTATGGTTATAATAATTACCGGTATTAGTTGTTACAGAGTCTTTCGGTCGGCTGTGCAAGCAGGATCTGCACAAGCAATCGAAAGGCTCTGTTTTCTGTGCGCAGGGAAATCCATACAGCCTGACGGCCGCAACAAATTCCTGTATAATCACTATCTGTATAGGTATATTTTGAAAGGCAACTATTCTCAAATAGACGGGTGGTCACAACAATGCAATCAACAGGTTTGGCATTTGTAGGTGCAGGTTTTCATGCAACAACAAATATCTATCCGGCAGCCGTAGCGGCAGGAGCCGAGATTCAGGCAATCGCAACACGTAGTCTGGAGCGCTCACAACAGGCATTGCTGCGTTTTGGAAGTCAAGGGCAGGCTTACGATCGGTATCAGGATCTGCTGGATAACGAGCACTATCGCAATATTGTGATTGTAGCCCAGCCGGAAGATCAATTTCAGATGACCATGACTGCTCTTCAGGCAGGCAAGAATGTATATACCGACAAGCCGCTTGGATGGAATGCAGTACAGGCCCAACAGGCTGCCGAAGCCGCTGCAGCCAGCGATTCCATATTGATGGTAGGCTTTATGAAGCGTTATGCGCCTGTCTATCAGCAGTTGAAAGAATTGATTGACCGTCGCGAATTGGGACGTGTACGTTCTTTTCAGATGAACTTCGCGGTAGATGGCACTCCTTTTTGTAAAAATGAAGAGCAGTTTATCAAGCTGGCTGCTATTCATATGATAGATCTGATTCGCTATCTGTTCGGTGAAGCTGTTGACGTCACCGGTCTGAGTATGGATGAGCAGGGTCATCTCTCGCAAAGTATTTCATTGCGTATGGATGATGGGGTGATTGGCAGCGCCTACTTTACGAGTATGACGGCATGGTCGCGGGAGAGTGAACAGGTGACGGTCACTTTTGAAAATGGCTTTGCCATTGCTCATGAGATTAATGAACTGCGTATACATAAGTCGCTGGTAACAGACGATCTGCCCTGGAAATCACTTCAGGAACAAGATACCATCTATACGCCATCTGCGACACCGATGTCGGGCAGCTATCGTGATCTGTATCTGCGTGGTTTTGTTGGCGAGATGAATCATTTTATGGATTGCTGCAATCAGGGAACGGTACCTTTGTCCAGCGGTCAGGATAACATCGCTACAATGGCACTCTGTGACCGTATATTGAAAGCGCTGGCTCGCTAGGCAGGAAGTTGTCCGACATTCCAGGTTGAAGCAATGAATACGACAGGAGCAGGGGATACGTTTAATGCTGCATTATTTGGAGTAGCGCTGGCCGAAGGGCGCTCGCTGCAGGGCATTCTGCAATTTGGTAATCGTGCTGCTCCCCTCTCGATTACCAAATTGGGAGCGCAGGGCGGAATGCCAACATGCGAAGAAGTGAAAGCTGCGTCCTCCTGACTGAATAATACACTCATACTCCAGTAAAATGGAGCACTTATAAATAACCGGTAGATCTGCCGTAACAGCAGCAGATCTATCGGTTATTGTTGCAGGAATACATATGTAGAGGTATGCATATTTAAAATTTGGGTAATGGCTTATGACCTTGTATAAATATTACGATCCTGTGCAACGGCTTATTTTGGCTCTGCCTATTAGAGGAGGTACAGCATGAACCCATTATTGCCTTATTGCGAAGCCCTGTCAGAAGATGTTAATCAGGTACTGGAGCAGACAGCTCCAATGAAGCATCCACTTATTGAACTTATTCGTTATTCGCTTGAAGAACAGCAGGAAGCGCTAAAAAAACTGATTCCTGTATTGACCGCTGATTCGGAGCAAATACCGTCCGCCGATAACGCAAGTCATCAGAAGTCATCAAATTCCGATCAGCATCCCGATCAGTCTGCATTGTCTCTTGATCAGATTCGTCCCTACCTATCGATCTTGTATCAGAATAATGAAGTGGCAGAACCGACTATGCGGGCATGGGTACGGGCTGTCCATTGGATACCTTCGTTTGAGACGGAGCATACCGAACAGATTCGTAGCCGGTATAAGCATATGCGCGAGCAGCTGGATGAGATTGCTGTGAATCTGCGCGAAATTTACGGTCAGGCAGCGATCAAGTATGTCGTGCCGACCTTTTATCTGGAGGTAAGCCTATGAGTTGGCAAAAAGAACGTATAGATATGAACATATACAGTCAGGGTGAAGTCGACAAATGGGTGTACAGCACCTGTAATATTTGCTCAATCGGCTGCGGCTGCCATATTGCAGTCAAAGACGATAAGATCGTCGGTATCAAAGGTAACGGCCAGCATCCGATTAACCGCGGACGGCTCGGTCCCAAAGGTGAAAATCAGTGGTACGCCAACAATAGCTCCGATCGTCTGCTGACACCGCTGATTCGTCGGGATAATGGACAACTGGAACCTGCAAGCTGGGAAGAAGCGATGGAACTGATTGTCTCCAAAGCAAGAGAATCCCTGGAGCGTCAGGGCAGCAATAGTATCGCGATCTATTCTACGGGTCAGGGATATCTGGAAGACTATTATACGATTGCCAAAATCGGTCGTGCCGGTCTGCATACTCATCTGTTGGATGCCAATACCCGTCTCTGTACGGCAACTACGGAATTCTGTCTGCTGCAGTCCTTTGGTGCGGATGGAACACCGGCTTCCTTTGATGATGTAGACGTAACCGATACGCTGATGCTGTTCGGTCATAATGTAGCGGAGACCGGTACGGTTCTGCATGAACGGATCATGCAGCGCAAGCAGCGGGAAGGCAAACCCTACATTATTGCGGTTGATCCGCGTCACACGTTGACTGCCCGCCATGCGGATCTGCATCTGCAGCTGATTCCGGGTACAAATGTGGCGCTGCTCAATGGACTGGTTCATCTGATGATCAAGAACGGGAATATTGATCGACAGTTTGTCGAACAGTATACGATTGGGTTTGACGAGATGGAGCATTCGGTTGCTGACTGGACGCCGGAAAAGACTTCACAAATCACCGGTATTCCGGTGGAGCAGCTGCACGAAGCCGCCCGGGTGCTGGGAGAGACGCCATCCATGGTAACAACGACTTTGCAGGGAACGTTCCAGAGCGCAGATGCTACTACCGCCTGCGTAGCCATCAACAATATGCATCTCATCCGCGGACAGATTGGCAAGCCTGGTTGCGGACCACTGCATATGGCGGGTCAGCCCAGCTCCTCTGCCAATCGTACAGCAGGTGGGGTGGGTACCTATCCGGCTCAGCGTAATCCAATGAATCCGCAGCATCTGCAAGAGATGGCCGATCTATGGAATGTAGACGAAGCGACACTGCCGGCTGGTCCCGAAAAAGGAATCGAAGAGCAGCTGGATATGATCGAGCAGGGCAAAGTTACTTTTTTCTGGAATATTGGTACCAATCCGATGGTATCCCTGCCGAACCGTCGGCGTGCTCGCAAAGCGCTGGAAAGCATCTTCGTGGTTGTTCAGGATCCATTCCTGACCGAGACTGCCAAAGTGGCGGATGTCATCCTGCCTGTCGCGCTCTGGGGAGAGAAGGAAGGCACTATGGAGAATGCCGACCGGACAATCAATGTACTGCGCAAAGCCGTAGAAGCACCACAGGGTGTCAAAAGTGACCTGCAGATTCTGATCGACTTTGCCCGTCGTATGGATCTCAAAGACAAGGATGGTCAGCCGCTGATCGGTTACTCGACACCGGAAGAATGCTTTGAAGAATGGAAAACTGTCTCGCGCGGACGTCCATGTGATATGACCGGCATGACCTATGACAAGCTGGAGCAACATAACGGTATGCGCTGGCCGGCCAATGAACAGCATCCAACAGGAACCCCGCGTCTATACAGCGATTACAAATTCCCTACGGATGCAGATTACTCCCAGAGCTATACCAAGGATCAATTCAGCGGCCGCGCATTAAGCCGCGATGAATTTGTCAGCAAGCAGGCAAATGGTAAAGCAATCCTGCATGCTACCCGCTATCTGTCGCCGACTGAGCAGCCCAATGAAGAGTATCCAACCTGGCTTACCACTGGACGGCTCGTATGGCACTGGCATACCCGTACGAAGACGGCCCGCTCGCCGTATCTACAAATGGCTGCGCCAAATGCCTATGTAGAGATTCACGAAGAGGATGCAGCCGCATTATCCATCGTGCAAGGAGAAGTCGTACGGATCAGCTCACCACGGGGATGGATCGAAGTACCGGCTCGTATCGGTACAGCCGTACAAAAAGGACTGGTCTTTGTACCATTCCACTATGGTAGCTGGGAAGGTCATGAATCCGCTAATGATCTCACTGCCGATTTTACCGATCCGCTGTCCAAGCAGCCGACATTCAAGCAGGCTGCCTGCCGGATTGATAAACTGCGCAAGCAGCATATTGTAGTTGGAGAAGAATCAGCGGACTATATTGCCGAGCAGTACCAGCTTACCGTCGAGCATCTGCTGCAGGCGAATCGACTGGTTACCCCTTACGATATCCAGAGCGGACAGACACTGGAAGTACCGATTTCGGTTGTTAATGCACCGATTCCTCCGTATATTCCACAGCGCGGATAGAGCAACGTGCAGTACAGGAATACGGGAGTACACTACCTTGGTGATGTGATATACTAGAGCTTATATCTGTTATAAAGGAGAATCACTATGCTGATTATTTTGCTGCTGTGCTGCATGATTGTGGGTCTGGTCGCATTTAGTGCAAATAAAAATCTACATGTTGCACCCACTGCAGCGGGCAGCATTGTTATGGCGCTCGGTATTTTCATCCAGGGAGTATGGCAGCATATGTCCGGACAGGGACCGCATAGTCTGATGACCAGACTGCTGGTAATCGGTACGGCTCTGATCTGGTTATATTTGCTGGTAAGTTATATTGCTTCGATCCGTCGATCCAGCTTTTACCGGGATCATCTAGCTGATCCGGTACAGCGGTTTGCGATCGGTACCTGGGTGGCAGGTACGTCCACGCTGCTGATTAATTTATTTGCTTCATTTGGTGTCTACTGGGTGCAGGAGACGATTCATATTATAGCTGTGCTCAATGCAGGGCTGTGGTTATTTTTATTGTATTTTATGTGTCTGGGCTGGTACCAGATTTTGCTGCAAAAGCAATATGACCGTACTCATGGTGTATTGCTTCTGTCAGCCGTATCCACGCAGTCGATTGTGCTGCTTTTTCATCAAGTGTTCAGTAATGGGTATGTAGCATTCTGGCTTAATCAATCCATGATTGCGCTCGGATTATTATTTTATCTAATCAGTGCTTCGCTGATTCTGTATCGTTATAGCCGCAGACCGGAGCGCCTGATAGCAGATTGGACCGATACGAACTGCATCCTGTACGGTGCGCTGGCGATTACCGGTGCAGTCGTTCAGGCAACCCATGCCTGGAGCGATACGGCTATTCTGATACTCTGGTGGATAACGCTGCTGATTCTGATCGCGGTAGAGTGTACGGAAGGGCTGCGAGCCATTCGCCGGATTCGGCAAAAAGGCTGGCGCCATGGTATTGGCATCTACAATACAGCACAGTGGACTCGGCTATTCACACTCGGAATGTTCTATTTTTTCACGATGCGTACCGAACAGCTGTATACGGAACATACCGGTTCGACTGTAGCCCTCGGCATCCATCGCTGGATTCTAAGCGGTGGCGCCTGGATCATTAGTATTCTGCTGATCATTGAGCTGGTCCTCTGGATTCAGGCCATGATAGTCCGGCGTTCCAATCGGATTGAAGCCGATAACCAGCATTCTTCAATGGTCAAATAAATGGGTGAAAAATAAAATAAATAAATAAAAAAAGATCGTGCATACTCTTTCAGGCAGAAAATCAGGGTTATACCAAGGCCCGCAGCAGACGATTTCTGCTGCATCGCAAAGAGTCATGCGCGATTTTTTTATTATTTTGGCAAAAGGATGCTTGACTTGGAGTGTACTCCAAGTTGTAGTCTTGCTGTAGGCGGCCGCCAGATGACACCATATAATAGAGGAGACGGTATAGATGACACAGGAACAGACAGTTTTGATTACAGGCGCCAATAAAGGAATCGGTTATGAAGCAGCGAGACAGTTGGGACAAAAAGGATACTACATTTATCTGGGAGCACGTCAACCTGCTTATGGACAGCAGGCAGTAGAGAAGCTGCAGAGCGAAGGTATTCAGGCAGAGTATGTACAGATCGATGTAACCGATGTAGCGACGATTCATAGCGCAGCAGAGCAGATTCGCCAGCGGTCGGGATCATTGGATGTGCTGATCAACAATGCAGGTATTGCAGCAGGCAGCAATGCGCCGAGTGAAGAGGCAATCGAGGATATCCGTAAAGTCTACGAAGTCAATGTATTCGGTGCGATTCAGGTATTGCAGATTATGCTTCCTTTAATCAAAAAAGCGCCGCAGGGACGAATCGTCAATGTATCCAGTGGTCTCGGTTCGCTCGCATTCAATAGTGATCCATCGCATGAACATTATGAAGCCAATTCGCTGTCGTATAACAGCTCCAAAACAGCACTCAATGCAGTAACAGTCATATTTTCTAAGGAATATAAAGAAACTCCGATCAAGATCAATTCAGTAGACCCCGGCTATACCGCAACCGATTTGAATGGAAACAGCGGTCCACGTACAGTGGAACACGCTGCGCAAACGGTAATTGGTCTGGCACTTATCGACGAGAATGGTCCTACTGGTCAATTTTATGATGAGAATGGACCTATTCCCTGGTAAACTATACACTTACAAGGTAACACTTATTCAGGAAAATATTGTCTGATGAGAGGATGAGCAGGATGATTGAAATACCGGATATGCCCATGACCATACGTGAGGCTGCTGAACTAACGGGACTCAGTGAAGATACACTGCGCTATTATGAACGTATTGATCTGCTGCCACCCGCAGAGCGCAAGTCAAATGGACACCGTTTTTATACGGCCGAGCAGGTACAGAGCATTATTTTCATGACCCGGCTCAAATCGATCGGTATGACATTGGAAGAAATGAAAGCATTCCGTGCCCTGATTAGCCAGGGAGAGAGTACGTTGGAACAGCGCAAGACGATACTTAGACAGCAGCATGAACATATCAGCAGTGAAATCCGGAGACTGAAGGATGTGCAGGAAGTGCTGGAGTATAAGCTTAAGCACTATGATCGATTATCCGCTAATCCACAGGTGGAAGATATGGGCTGTGAGCTTCCGAACCCTTATCGAAAGCAATAAATAGGGTATGGTTGCGTATTCCCCTTCATCATATGAATAAAAGAAGAGATTTGCCTGAACTGCGGTTTTCGCGTGCAGTATCCTACAAGCTCTTCCTATCGATTTGCATATCCAAAAAAGAAGCCGCCCGGATGGAACCGGAAGCGGCTTCTTTTTGGATGGCAGAGTATCAATGCCGGGAGTATTGACTTACAGCTGCTCGCCATTGCTGGCGATAACCTGCTTGTACCATGCAAAGGAATCTTTGCGGGAACGGGCGAGTGTACCATTGCCATCATCATCCTGATCAACGTAGATGAAGCCGTAACGTTTGGACATCTCGGAAGTAGACATACTTATCAGATCGATTGGACCCCATGCTGTGTAGCCCATCAGATCCACGCCGTCTTTGATAGCTTCTTTCATCTGTTCGATATGCTTGCGCAGATATTCGATACGATAAGGGTCATGTATGGAGCCGTCTTCTTCGACTTTGTCATAGGCACCCAGACCATTTTCGACGATAAACAGTGGTTTTTGATAACGATCATACATCGCATTCAGCGTAACACGTAGACCGATCGGATCGATCTGCCAGCCCCAGTCGGAGGTCTCCAGATAAGGGTTCATGACACTGCCTACCACCAGGTTACCGGCAGCTTCGTTGTCACCTTCCGGATTCTCTGCAACGGTGATACTCATGTAATAACTGAAAGAAATATAATCGACTGTATATTGTTTCAGCAGCTCGTCATCGCCGTCTTCTTTTTGCAGGACGATATTGTTTTCTGCAAAATAACGATCCATGAATTTTGGATACTCACCGCGTGCATGAACATCGGTAAAGAACAGATTCATCTGGTTAGCCAGCTGCGCCTTGCGCACATCCTCAGGATTACAGCTGTTCGGATACGTCTCCATACGAGCCAGCATACATCCGATCTGAGCATCCGGAATAATCTCGTGACACAGTTTGGTAGCGATAGAGCTGGCTACAAACTGATGATGCAGTGCTTGATACATACCCTGAAGTTTATTGTCCAGACGGTCAACAACCACACCACCACCGGTAAATGCACTGATCGTAATCACATTGATTTCATTGAACGTCAGCCAATATTTTACTTTGTCCTTATAGCGTTTGAATACGGTCTCCGCATAGCGTGTAAAGTGATCGGCCACTTCGCGGCTTACCCAACCGTTGTATTTTTCTGTCAGACCCAGTGGAGTCTCATAGTGAGAAAGTGTAACAAGTGGCTGAATACCATGTTTGAGCAGTTCATCGAATACATCATCATAGAATTGCAGACCTTCCTCGTTAGGCTGCTCATCGTAGCCATTCGGGAAAATACGGGACCAGTGAAGGGACATGCGGAATACTTTAAAACCGAGTTCGGCAAACAGGGCGATATCTTCTTTGTAACGATGGTAGAAATCGATACCATCACGTTTTGGGAAGCGTGCTTCGAATTCGCCGCTTAGAATTTTTTCGATGCGTTCGGAAGTGATCTCCATGGCATGGGAGATTTCTTTGCTGCGTTGTTCTTTTGGAATATAGGCGATCATGTCCGCACTGGACAATCCTTTTCCGCCTTCATTATAGCCACCTTCGAGTTGATTGGCAGCTGTTGCGCCGCCCCAAAGGAAGTTTTTCGGAAAACCCTGGATTACATTGGACATAGATATAACCTCTTTCTGTTGGGAAGTAGTGAGACCGATCAACCAGATCATACGGGATCATTATGGCTCCAAGGCAATAAAAAAAACCTAAACCGGAACAAAAGCAGCATCATACGACGCCGGTTTCGTTGCCAATTTAGGTTTTGCCTGCTTCACCAGTAACAATCCTGTTTTAGTTGTACCTCCACATTGTATATCATCGAAAAAACGTTTTCAAGTTTTTGTGGATGTTCACTGTTTTGACTATGATCATGTCGATTTTTGTCTTATGCATTTGATTTGGATAGAGTATAATAGCTATATTATGACATAAGGAGGTGAAGACTTTGGCCGAGTTCCATGATTTGCTCCCGTATCTGCTATCCATCGGGCTGATTCTGACAGTGGGTTACGCATATATTGCCCACTTGTATTGCGGCATTACCGAATTCTGGACAGTAGGCGGCAAATCCCGCCAGCATTATTTCTATCCGCTGATCCTGTCCATCAGCAGCCATCCTGCACCACTGCGCCTTTCGCGCATGATACGCAGGAAAGAAGCGCCTGATGATGATAGTTCCGATTGTTCCTCCTCGTTGATTGCCGGTATGAACCATCAACGAGGAGGAACAACATGGAAACGATCAAAGGATTCACATTTACGGGTAAAAGAGGCCGTCTGCTTGGCCTGATATTGGCATTGATGATGGTAGTCTTGCTGTCCGGCTGTGGCACGGGCGGAGCTACCGAGATTCACTCCGACACACCGGGATTTTTTAATCATTATGTAGTATTCCCACTATCTTACAGTATGCAGCATATTGCTTCATGGTTTGGCGGAAGTTACGGGCTGGCGATCATTGTATTGACGCTGACCGTACGATTTGCGCTGATGCCGCTGATGATGAGACAAGCCAAATCCCAGCAGGCGATGAAGCAAAAGATGAATGTCATGCAGCCGGAGCTGGATCAACTCAAGAAAAAATACGAGAACAAAACCGATACGGCCTCCAAGCAGCAGCAACAGCAGGAAATGATGGAGATTTACAAAAAGCACAGCTTCAACCCGCTGAATATCGGCTGCCTGCCGATTCTGATTCAGCTGCCAATTCTGTCGGGGATGTATACAGCTATCCGGTTGACGCCCGAGCTGTCGACCCATTCCTTCCTCTGGTTCAAGTTAGGGCATCCCGACTGGATTATGGCGATTATTGTAGCGGTACTGTATTTGTTCCAGGCCAAGGTGTCTCAGGTTAACATGACGCCCGAGCAGCGCAAGCAGTTTGCGATAATGGGGTATGTGTCACCGATTATGATGGCGTTCTTTTCCTTTAGCGCACCCGCAGCGATGCCTTTGTACTGGATGGTCAGCGGATCATTCCTGATTCTGCAGACGCTGTTATTCCAGCGTATGTATCCGACTCAGCCGACAGCAGCTATTGCCGATGTAGCGGTACCTTCGGCGACGCTGGATGCTGCTTCAGCAGCTCTGGAACATGAAGCCGAACGAATCGCGTCTCCTGCTCGCAAGCAGGGGAAAGGCAAAAGTAAATCTTCCCGTTCCAAAGGAAAATCCGGCAAACCAGCATCAAATGCCAAGTCTGCCGGCGTCTAATAATAGATCTGAGTGTCGGCAAGCGACCCAGGCAGATCGTTGGTGTCCTGATAGACTAATTATGACTATTTTGCGGGAACATTAGATTTACCCTTATCCATTTCGAATTTAAAGCCATCCTATATTTGTGAGGATGGCTTTTTTTTGTGGAAAAATATACATACCTATTGCGCAATAACGAGTATATTTCTGGTAAGCTATACGTATATAGATACTCATACTGTGATAGAGAGAATACAAGAGTGAAGGGAAATGAATCATGAAAGTCATTCTGATTGTTGTCCAGATCATGCTGCTATACGCCATTTATCTGGTAGGCAGCTATGTGCAGGCGTGGCTGAATCTGCCGATCCCCGGCAGTATTATCGGCTTGCTGCTGTTATTTGTTTTGCTGTTATGCCGGGTGATTCCGGTCTCATGGATCGAGAAGGGAAGTACTACTATTTTATTTTATCTGCCGTTATTTTTTATTCCGGCAACGGTAGGGGTTATGAACCATCTGGATCTGTTCGCAGGCAAAGGATTGCTGCTGGTTGTAGTAGTCATTGTCAGTACGATCCTGACCATTGCAGTCGCTGGACATGTAAGCCAGTGGCTGGCAGGAGGACCTGGAGCACGCACTGCCGAGAAAAAAGTGCTGTCTCAGGGACAGCCTGGTGCCAGCAGAAATAGTGTTCAATACCGGGAAAAGGAGACTCGGGTATGAACATCATGCTGAGTGCAGGTATTGTCGTATCTACCGTATTCATTTATGTTGTCATGGCTATGATTTACAAAAAATTCCGTTTGCCGGTGCTGATGCCTGCACTGACGGGAACCGCCATTATTGTAATCGTGCTGATTAATCTGAATATTCCTTATAGTACCTATATGAAAGGCGGACAATGGATCAATCAGCTACTCGGGCCTGCTGTAGTAGCGCTTGCTTATCCGCTCTATAAGCAGCGACATCAGCTGTTAAAGAACTGGCTGCCTATTGTCGGTGGATCACTGGCTGGTGTATTTGCAGGTATGCTCAGCGGTATGCTGCTTGCGCTGGCACTGGGATTCAGCAAGCCATTTATTTTATCCATTGTCCCCAAATCGGTGACGACGCCAGTAGCGATTCAGATCGTCAACCATCTGGGAGCAGACTCTTCGCTCACTTCGGTATTTGTTATGATTGCGGGATTTACCGGGGCAGTATGTGGAGTCTATCTGCTGCGTCTGTTCCGGATTCATCATGTGATTGGCAGCGGAATCGCGCTGGGCAGCTCATCCCACGCTCTGGGAACGGCAAAGGCTCTTGAAATTGGAGAACAGGCGTCTTCAATGAGCTCGATTGCGATGACGATCAGTGCCATTGTTGCTTCTTTTATCGCACCGGTTGTAGTATGGCTCGTATTTCATTGAGCAATTCCATCTCATGAACATTATATCTAATCAGACAAACGGCAAGCTCCTATTCTCTGGAGCTTGCCGTTTGTCTGATTAGATAAGGTACAGTGTACATTATTGATCTGCTCATTCATGTTAGTTGACTATCGTAGTATTCCTTTTAGCATGAAATCGTTGACTTCATCCTTTTTTATTTCCTGATTCTGCTGATCAGTAGATTATTCATAGGGTCATGCATGAATGGCAGCTTATTTTTGTATATCTTCAGCCCAGCGCTACATCCAGAATCATCATTACAGTAAATCCAATCATCAGGCACATGGATGCAAAATCCTTGTTGCCTTTTTCCTGTGAGCCGGGAATGACTTCTTCAGCGACAACAAAGATCATGGCACCTGCAGCAAAGCACAAGGCATAGGGCAGCAGCGGATCGATCAGTGTTACGGCCAGCTCGATCGAGCAGCTCTATCAGAACCAATGGATCAAGGGCTATCCGGATGGAACATTCCGCCCGAATGCCAAGATCCGCCGGGTAGAGGCAGCGACGATGATGAATGTGATGCTAAATCGAGGTCCACTGCTGAATCGTGAAGGCATGTTCCCGGATGTGCCAAAAGGCTACTGGGGATTTGGTAATATCCAGGAAGCGGCAATTTCCCATGAATCGGTGATCAATGCACAAGGCAGTGAAGACTGGATTCAGGATATGTCCCAGGATATCCGCTAATAAATCGCAAAGACGTTCGGTAGACATGTACGAACAAAAAGAGATAACACCAAAGAGTATCCGAAAAGCCTTCTTTCCGTAAGTGGAAAGAAGGCTTTTTTGGATAGAAAATGACTTATCTACATCCTCTACGCCGATCTGGATCATTATGATCCTTCTATGTTGCCAGAATAGAAGAGGTATACTATAATAAACACATGAATAGTTGCTCATATGTTTTTTGGGACGGGAATAAGACAAATAATAATACAAGGAGCGGATCATCATGACCTCTACCCCTCGTACGGCCCCTATATCTGACGGTGAACATGCCGATCATCGTCATGAACATTCTCACCATGGTCACTCTCATCATCATGGACATGGTCACAGTCACTCTCATTCACATAATGCGAACAAAAAGGCACTTGGACTTGCTTTCTTTCTGATTGCAGCTTTTATGATCGTAGAAGTGATTGGAGGAGTGATGACGAACAGTCTGGCGCTGCTATCGGATGCCGGGCATATGTTTAGTGATGCAGCAGCATTGGGACTCAGCTTTGTCGCCATGGTATGGGGACAACGTCAAGCCAGCGGTACCAAGACTTATGGATACAAGCGCTTTGAAGTGCTGGCTGCCTTTTTGAACGGAATCGCGCTGGTTGTTATTTCGCTCTACATTTTCTGGGAAGCATTCCAGCGACTCAGTGAGCCGCAGAGTATTATGAGTTCCGGCATGCTAACGATTGCTGTTATCGGACTAATTGTTAATATACTGGCAGCCTATATCCTGATGAAAGGCGATACGTCCGATAATCTGAATATTCGCAGTGCTTTTTTGCATGTTATCGGTGATCTGCTTGGTTCGGTAGGTGCGATTGTTGCTGCGCTGCTGATTATGTTCTTCGGCTGGACACTGGCTGATCCCATTGCAAGTATCATCGTGGCTGTACTTGTACTGATCAGCGCTTATCGGGTCACACGGGATTCTGTGCATATTCTGATGGAAGGTACGCCGGTTCATATCCATACCGAAGAGATTACCCGTGAGTTGGCCGGTATCCCGCATGTACAGAGTGTTCATGATCTGCATGTCTGGTCATTGTCATCAGATCTGCCGCTGCTGAGTTGTCATCTGCTAATTGATGATACCATTTACGGGAGTCAGATTATGAAATCTGCACGTGAGCTGATCCAGCACCATTATGGTATCAGTCATATTACGATTCAGCTGGATACACCGGACATGCAATGTGAAGGCAACAAGCATTAGCTATCTAACCGATCCTATCAATTTATAAATGCCAAAAAGGAAGTCTCCGGATAGAGACTTCCTTTTTATATGGTTACATGGAGCAGCAGGTTGCTCTGTATAAACGCAGCAATTATTTATGGGTTAAATGCTGATGGGTCTGTCTGAAAATTTCTTCCACATGATAATCATCCAGTGAATAAAAGACCGTTTTGCCGACTTTGCGTGGCTTGACGATACGCATATTGCGCAAATAACGAAGTTGATGGGATACTGCAGACTGGGTCATATCCAGCACTTCACAAATATCATGGACACAAAGTTCCTTTTGAAGAAGAGCATAGATCAATCGGACACGCGTAGGATCGCCCAGTGCTTTGAAAATCTCTGCCATCGACAGCGCAGTATCATTATTGATCAATTCCTGCTTCAGACGAGCAAGTTCCTGCTGTGAAGCTTCCGTAGCATCATTGCAATGGCTGCATTCTTCTATAATGGCTTCCTGCTTCACGTTTTTCACCTTCCTCGCAGATCATATAGTATCATTATAACAAAAATCGTTGTGATTACGAATAGAGGAAATAAAAAAGAAACAGCCGATTGTATACATAGTAAACAAAAAGGATTGACGATATCATTTGTAGTCTTTACTATATAAGCATATGCTTAT
Organism: Paenibacillus shenyangensis; assembly: GCF_000346635.1. NCBI lineage: Bacteria > Bacillati > Bacillota > Bacilli > Caryophanales > Paenibacillaceae > Paenibacillus > Paenibacillus shenyangensis. Next base: position 106,262 of record NZ_AOIG01000008.1, on the reverse strand, counting down.
ATAGTAATTAACACTGATGACTCTGGCTATGGCATTATAGACTATATCTATATGGATACATCTATCAGGTTTCCATAACAGGAGGGATCAAGTTGGAAACGGAGCTTCATTTTAACAAATTGGATCAGATGACGGAGCTGGCGGAACAGATCAAGCTGCTGGGCGACCGGACTCGATTAATTATGCTGGCACTGCTTAAGGAACGAGAGTGGTGTGTATGCGATTTTGTAGAAATTTTCGAAATCTCGCAGCCAGGTATCAGCCAGCATATGCGCAAGCTGAAATCCCATAAAATTGTCAAAGAAGAGCGCAGGGGGCAATGGGTCTACTATTCGCTAAATATTGCAGACAAGCCGCATATTCAGGCTGTACTGGATCATATGCCCGGTAGCGAGGAGATTTTGCGAATGATGAACAAAACAGAATCAGACTGCTGCAGCCCTGGTAATGACAGCTGCTGTTAATATAGTGTAGATTCTTTTAGGCGAAACTTACTTCGGCTAATCACGGGTACAAGTGATTCAAAAAGTGTTATGCCTGTTTAACAGTACGAATATTGTAATGCTGATCATGTGGAGGAAGTTATTGTGCTTAGTGTAATACTTGCGATCTTTATTTTTGTGATTACCCTTGTTTTTGTAATCTGGCAGCCTCGCAATCTTTCGATTGGCTGGTCGGCATGCGGAGGTGCAGTGCTGGCTCTGCTGGCAGGAGTCGTTAACCTGCAGGATGTCTGGGATGTGACACAGATTGTATGGAATGCGACATTGACGTTTGTCGCGATTATTCTGATTTCTCTTATTCTCGACAAGATCGGATTTTTCGAATGGGCGGCGCTACATATGGCACGTATCTCTCATGGGAACGGGCTGCGCATGTTTATTTATGTCTCCCTGCTGGGAGCGGTGGTATCAGCTCTGTTCGCCAATGATGGGGCCGCGCTGATTCTAACGCCGATTGTTCTGGCGATGGTGCGTGCACTGAAACTGAGTGACAAGCATATTCTACCGTTTATTATGGCCAGTGGATTCATCGCAGATACTACTTCGCTGCCACTGGTAGTCAGCAATCTGGTGAACATTGTCTCGGCAGATTATTTTCATATTACCTTTATGGAATATGCGGGCCGGATGATTGTACCAAATCTGTTTGCACTGGGTGCGAGTATTCTGGTACTGTATCTCTTTTTCCGTAAAAGCATTCCGCGTAACTTTGATGAACGAAACCTCAAGCCGCCGGTCGATGCGATCAAGGATATCCGTATGTTTCGGCTGTCCTGGTGGGTACTGGGACTGCTGCTGGTGGGGTACTTTGTCAGCGAATTCTTCAATATCCCGGTCTCACTGGTAGCAGGGGTTATCGCTATCTTTTTCCTGGTCATGGCGAACCGCAGTGAGGCAGTGCCTACACGCGAAGTCGTCAAAGGAGCACCATGGGCAATTGTGTTTTTCTCGATCGGGATGTATGTAGTGGTGTACGGGCTGCGTAATGCCGGACTGACTGATATATTGGCAGGTATGATCCAGGTAACAGCCAATCATGGTCTGTTCGCAGCGACTATGGGCATGGGTTTTCTCTCTGCCATACTGTCCTCGATAATGAACAATCTGCCGACAGTACTGATCAGTGCGCTGGCTATTCAGGGAACAACTGCTGCAGGCGTGATCAAGGAAGGTCTTATTTATGCCAATGTTATCGGATCGGATCTGGGTCCCAAAATGACGCCGATCGGTTCACTGGCTACACTGCTCTGGCTGCATGTACTGAATGGCAAAGGAATCCGTATCTCCTGGGGAACCTATTTCAAAACAGGTATTATCCTGACGATTCCTACGCTGTTCCTGACTTTGCTGGGTCTGTATCTCTGGCTACTGCTGATTGCCCAGATGTAAGAAAGAGTAAGCAATAGATACCAAAGGTTTGTTTTATCGTTATGAGTGCTTGATAGTAGATAAGCAGTATATCGGCTGTGAACGGGTCTACAGACTGGTAAATAATTGTAAAGGAGCTGGGCGTAATGGAAAAGAAAACTCTCTATTTTTTGTGTACAGGCAATTCTTGCCGCAGTCAGATGGCGGAAGGCTGGGCGAAACAATATCTGGGCGAGAAATGGAATATTTACAGCGCAGGCATTGAAGCCCATGGATTGAATCCGAATGCGGTCAAAGCGATGAAAGAAGTAGATATCGATATCTCGGGACAGACATCCGACGTAATTGATATGGAATTGTTAAACCGGGCCGATATGATCGTAACTCTGTGCAGTGATGCCGATGACAAATGTCCAGCGACACCATCGAATATTCGCCGCGAACACTGGGGATTCGATGACCCTGCCAAGGCAGAAGGCAATGACTTGCAGCGCTGGGGAGTATTCCAGCGTGTGCGGGATGAGATTGGTAACCGCATCAAAAGTTTCTCGCTGACAGGCATGTAATTGAATGTAATTATAAGGTGTCAGCATACTGGCCTCTATTGTCAAACCGACTGCCGAATGGTAGTATAATTTCAATATCAAATGCGATGATGAGAAGAGTAGAATAAATTACTTTTTGTACAGAGAGCTCCGGGTGCTGAAAAGGAGTCAAAAAGCTTTATTTGAAACAAGCCTCTGAGCAGCGGATCGGACCGGATGAACCGGGTATGGTACGACAGGAGCTCCTGTTACAGAGCTAGGGTATAACCGTTATACTGGATTTGTACAGCGGCGTACCTGATAAGGCAGATATAGTGATATATCCGCAAACTGGGGTGGCACCGCGATCAGAATCTCGTCCCCAAGACCATACGTCTTGGAGGTGGGATTTTTTTGTTGTGTCTGTAATAAGGTTAGTCTGAATATGTGCTATACAACAAGCAGAGCAGACGAGAAAAAATATCCGGTAAGAATATGTAGCCGGAACCGATCAAGGAGGTCACCCCATGACTGCTATAAACGAGAATCACTCCCATTTTATTCATAAAGTAATTGAAGAAGATATTCGCACCCATGTATACAGCCGTCCCATAGCGACCCGTTTTCCTCCGGAACCTAATGGTTATTTGCATATCGGCAGTGCTTTTGCGATTATTACTAACGCAGAGCTGGCTCGGCAGTATGAAGGAATATTCAATCTGCGGATGGATGATACGAATCCACTCAAAGAAAGTATGGAGTACGTGCATTCGATTATCGAAGATATAGAGTGGCTCGGCTACCGTCCACAGCTGTATTTTGGCTCCGATTATGCGGAATATTATTATGAAGCTGCCATCCGGTTAATACGCAAAAACAAAGCCTATGTCTGTGATCTTACACCGGAAGAAATGACCCTGTATCGTGGCACACTGACTGAACCGGGAACAGACAGTCCTTATCGCAACCGTTCTGTCGAGGATAATCTGAAATTGCTGGAAGATATGCGTGCCGGCGAATATGCTGCCGGAACGAGAGTACTGCGGGCGAAGATTGATATGACTTCTGCCAATATGACACTGCGGGACCCGGTATTATACCGGATAATTCATGCATCGCACTACCGCACGGAGACACAGTGGTGCATTTATCCAATGTATGACTTTGCCCACCCGATCCAGGATATGCTGGAGGGGATTACTCATTCTCTTTGCTCGATTGAATTCAAAGAACACCGTCCGCTATACGAATGGATACTGAGTGAACTGGAAGTGAATGAACCGCCCAAGCAGCGCGAGTTCGGACGGCTCAATATTACAGGAGTCGTAACAAGCAAGCGTTACCTGCGTGAATTGGTAGAGGGAGGTTATGTAGACAGTTGGGATGATCCACGCCTGCCTACCCTGCAAGGGCTACGGCGGCGGGGATATACACCGGAGAGTATTCATTCCTTTTTCAGGGAGATTGGAATGATCCGTACGAGCAGCACAGTAGATATCGCTATGCTGGAACACGCCATTCGTCGGGATCTGAAGCCCAATACGCGCAGTGCCATGGTCGTATTAGATCCTATTAAAGTTATAATCACTAATTATCCAGCCGACACAGTGGAATGGCTGACTGTAGAAAATAATATGGAAAATGAAGAAATGGGTACACGAGAGCTTCCATTTACCAGAGAACTCTGGATTGAGCGGGAAGACTTTATGGAGGAGCCAATTCGCGGATTTCACCGTCTGTCACCGGGAATGGAAGTCAGACTAAAAGGGGCTTATTTTATTCGTTGTGAACATGTTGTTCGCGATCCCTCTTCCGGAGAAGTCGTAGAGCTGCACTGCACGTACGATCCAGCAACACGAAGTGGCAGCGGCTTTAACAGTCGTAAAGTCAAAGCAACGCTGCACTGGGTATCAGCTGCGCATGGCATCCGTATAGAGACTCATCTATATGATTCGCTGCTTCGTGAATCGGATGAGACACCTGTAGACCCGGCTGATTGGCAGAATCGGATCAATCCGGAATCCCTGATCCGTGTGACTGGCAGCATAGGGGAGCCCTCGCTGCTCGAAGCATCTGCAGGTGATCGTTTTCAATTTATTCGTCACGGTTATTTCTGTGTGGATAATAAATATACAACTGCGGATCGTCCAGTATTCAATCGGATAGTATCTCTCAAAGATCCTTGGAAAGGCAATAAACGATAAAATCAAAACGGAAGGAAATGATATTTATAAGTATTTATTATGGTTCAATCCAAGTAAACGGTAAATAACAGCAAAAAGCGCCCTTCGGATATCCGATCGGCGCTTTTTGTTATTTTAATCTGTATATTCCTTGATCGCCTGTTCAATGCCAAGCAAAATCAGTTTCAGTCCGAATTCAAAAGACTGATCTGTTCCCATCAGCTCAAACTTATTACTGTTGAACAATTGGCGAAAAAGACCTGCTTCCCCCTCACTCATTGAATCCAGCAAACCCATCATCTTTTCACCCGGAAGGGTCTCTCCACTATCGGTTATGGCTGCAACACTACGCTGATGCTGATAATCATCCATTACGAAATAGAAAATGTAATTTACAAAAGTAGTAACTACCTGGAATTTCTGATCCTGCTCCAGTGGTGTTGATTCCACGCAAAGCAGCATCCGGTTGGTAAAACGGATAATATCGGGTTCATTGGGCAGAGTCATCATCATCATCTGGGTAGAGCAGGGGTAACGTCTGAGCACACGGCGGATAACCGCTGCCAGTTCGGTCATTTGCTGCTTCCAGTCTCCATCGGAGTAGAATTCTTCCAAAATGATTTTACTTACCTGATTGGCAAGTCGTTGATAGAGATCTTGTTTGCTTTTGAAATACCAGTACAGGGAGGGGGCCTGTATATCCAGACGGGTAGCAAGCCGCCTTAGACTGAATTTTTCAATCCCTTCTTCGCCCAGAAGTTCCCACGAAGCTTCCAGAATTTTATCTTCTGAAATCTGGGGTTGTTGCTTTTTCATCTTCATCATCCTTTTTATCTAACAGTGTAAGTTTATACTTTACAGGATCTATAAAGATATGATAACATCTAACACTGTAAGGCACAAACTAACGGTGTTAGATTGAATATAAAAAGAAGGTAGTGATAACGATGAATGCTGAAAATCTTCATTATTTTGAAAAAGCTCCGATTGCGAAGGCAGTTGCCCACTTTGCTGTACCAATGATGCTTGGAATGTCGATGAGTGTTATTTATTCTATTTTGAATGCCTATTTTTTGGGCACTCTGCATAATACGGCTATGCTAACTGCCCTGGCGCTCACTTTGCCATTATTTGCAGCTCTGATGGCGTTTGGCAATCTGATTGGTATAGGTAGTGGGACATTTATTTCCCGTTTGCTGGGAGAGAAGAGATATGAAGATGTGAAACATGTGTCTTCATTTGCTTTTTATAGCAGTCTGATTCTGGGACTGCTCGTTATAGCAGCTGGTCTGCCGCTCGTTGATTCGATCGTTCATGGTCTGGGAGCGGCCCCGAGCTCGTTTGCTTTTACCAAAGACTATGTGACGGTAATGCTGATCGGTGCGCCTGTAGTTGTCTTATGTTTCACACTAGAGAATATTGTACGTTCGGAAGGGTCAGCCATCACCTCGATGATTGGTATGATTATCAGTGTAATAGTCAACATCATCTTGGATGCGCTGGTTATTTTCGTTTTTCATTGGGGTGTAGTAGGTGTAGCTTCAGCTACAGTTATTTCAAATCTGGCTGCGAGCATTTTCTACGCTATTCATATGGGCTGGAAAAGCAAGTTCCTGAGCATCTCGCTTGGGTGGTTCAAAATGAACAAAGAAATTCTGAGCAATGTCCTCAAAATTGGTGTGCCCGTATTTATTATGAGTTTGTTTATGGGAGCGATGTCACTTATTTTTAATCTGTTTCTGATCGAGTATGGAGATCAAGCCGTAGCAGCCTATGGTATTTCATCACGTCTGCTGCAATTTCCCGAGTTTATCGTGATGGGATTATGCGAAGGTGTGGTGCCTTTGATTGCCTTTTCTTTTACCGCTAACCGATTACGGATGAAGCAGACGATTACGTTTACCATTCAGGGAATACTGGTGCTGGCTGTGCTATTTGGTGCTATCGTCTATCTGATCTCCGGTCATCTGATTGGTCTGTTCACCAATGATCCGTTATTAATCGAAATGGGCAGTTATATTTTGCATGTGACCTTTTTATCTTTATTTATTACAGGGATTACATCGTTGTTCACAGGAATCTTCCAGGCTACGGGACAGGGTACAGCTGCCTTTGTTATGTCAGTCATTCAGGGGATTACGCTTATTCCCGTACTGTATATTGCCAACCGGATGAATGGGTTTCATGGGGTAGTCTGGTCGCTCGTCATCTCGGATCTGGCTGCTTTTGTAGTAGGGGCAGTCATGTTGTATATGTTACGAAATCGACTGCAACCGGATATCGAGCAGCTGGTAGAGTAGAATGCATATCGGGCTGGGGCTGTGACAGAAAAAGTGCTAAAATGAGAGGGGTGAAGGTATAAGTAATAGGAGGGCAAGCCATGAATAAACAGGAGCAGGTTATGACAGAATTCAGGGAATTATTTAATAAAATGGCTTGGCTGAACAAATACAAAATGGAACGCAGTCTTCAGGGATACAAGCCTTCGGAAGTGCATTGTATCGATTATATTGGCAAACATACGGAGACGAATGTTACGCGGCTCGCAGAGTCTCTCTATATGACCCGGGGCGCTATAAGCAAAATAACCAAAAAGCTACTGGATCGACAATTGATCCAGAGTTATCAAAAGCAGGATAACAAAAAAGAAATTTATTTTAAGCTAACCGAACAGGGCGAGTCTGTATTTGCAATTCATGATCAGCTTCATCGGGAATTCCAACAGCGGGATCAGCTTGTATTCGAACAGATTACAGACGAACAATTTGATAGCATGTTGAATTTCATACAGAAATACAGTCAGCATCTGGATCAGGAAATACAGGAACAAGGGATTACGATTAACTGATCAAAATTTATTTTTTATATGAACAATATCCACAAAGACAGCCTGTCTGCATTAGAAACGGCTGTTTTTTTATATCTGATTTTTGTTGACAAGGAAACAAAAATCAGATATATTGTTGACAAGGAAACAATGATAGGAAGAAGGTACTTCTATGTTAACCCATTCAAATCAGTCATTTCGATTACCAAGAAAAACACTTGGCGCTGCCTGGGCGATTGCTCTGGGTGCAATTGCTCCTATGCTGGACTCTACCATGATCAATATTGCTATCAACCCGCTTAATCAAGCCTTTCATACGACGCTGGATATGATTCAGTGGGCCATCACCGGTTATATTCTGGCACTGGCAATTGCTGTACCTGTATCAGGTTGGTTGATGAATCGATATAACGGCAAACGGATTTTTATCGGTGCAGTCGTGGCTTTTGGATTGATGTCGATTCTGGTAGGAATCAGCTGGGATATTGCCAGCTTTATCTGTTTCAGGCTAATGCAGGGATTCAGTGCGGGAATTATTACTGCGCTTATGTCCGCACTCCTCGTCAAGACAGCAGGACCCGACCATCTTGGCAAAGTAATAGCCATCGTTAGCACGCCGATGATTCTTGGACCTATTCTGGGTCCGGTAATTGGAGGTATTATTGTTCAGATGGCCTCCTGGCACTGGATTTTCTTTATCAATGTATTCATCCTCTGCATCGCTGTTCCTCTGATGATAAGATACATTCCCGATTTTGAGCCTTTTGATCAGGACAGCCGACTGGATCTTCCAGGTATTCTTCTGTTGTCTGCAATCAGTGCTTCATTGATCTATGGTATTACCAAAGCTGCACGGTATGCTTCGTTTTATAATCATGAGACAGTATGGTGGATAGCGATAGGTCTGATGCTGATAGCAGTATATATGGCTTACGATCACTTTCGCAGACATCGGACCGTACTCCCCATGAATCTATTCGTTCACCGGAGGTTTGCTGCATCAAGTGCAGGGCTGTTCCTCGCTAATATGGCAATTATGGGTCCAATGCTGATCCTGCCGCTCTTTTTTCAGAATTTCCGTCATTTTACGGCGATCGAATCAGCACTTGCACTTATTCCGCAAGGAGTGGGGATGCTGATTACCCGACCGTTGATCGGGATTATGATCGATCGTATCGGTGCCAGATATGTAGTCATTGTCAGTCTGGTTCTTGCCTTGATCGGTTCGATACCAATGGTATTTATTAACGATCAGACCAGCATGTTCTGGATAGCTCTTTTATTATTTATTCGTGGTACCAGTGTTGGCGGAATTATGCTACCACTTACCAGTGACGCTTATACCGGGCTGGATAGCAGACAGATCCCTGAAGCCAGTATCGGTATTAACATTATCGAGAATCTGGGGTCCAGCTTTGGATCTGCAGTCATCGCTGCGATCGTTGCGGGCACTGCTTATACGGGCCAGTCGGCAGCGAATGTTAACATAGAAGGGTATCAGGGTGGATTTCTGATGTCTGCTGTTATCCTGGTAATGATCTTCTTGCCGGGTATGCTGCTTACTCACAAAAACAATAATTGATGATGAAAATACTGTTCGAATAAGCGATATCCAGTTTGCGGCAGTCAGAGTAGACGATCAAATATTTGCTTCGCAAAAGAATACCGGGAAGTTTTGACTTTGTTCTACGGACGAACTATAATGAACCTAACATATGAACAATTACTCATGTATTGTTATTGAGAGGGGAGATTATCCGTGGAACATACACAGGATAAAGTCGTCCGACGTGAGCTGATTCTCGATGGTCTGCACTGTGCCAATTGTGCGCTGAAGATCGAGAATAGTGTACAGAAAATTCAGGGTGTGTCTGCCTGTTCAGTCAATTTTGTTAACAAAACGCTCTTGCTGGAAACGGTAAACGGGCGTGAAGAAGCTATAGTGGACGAAGCGACTCGTACGGTTAACCGGATTGAGCCGCAGGTGACTGTAAGGATCAAGCAATCCCAATCTTCATCTCTATCCAATCCTGCCCTGGGACAGCAGTCAGCATTAGCTGATGAATCGGAACAGAAGTTTGGCTTGTCGCGTCGCCAGATGATGATGGCGCGATTAGTGGTGGGAGCGGGATTGACCGCGGCTGGTTTATTGATGCCTCTTCCAGCCTGGGCTGAGTTTGGTGTCTTTTTGGCCGCTTATCTGATTGCCGGCGCCGATATTGTATGGCAGGCGGTACGTAATATACTGCGTGGACAGGTGTTTGATGAGTATTTCCTGATGTCGGTAGCGACGATTGGAGCTTTTGCCGTACAGCAGTATCCTGAAGGCGTAGCAGTTATGCTCTTCTATCAGGTAGGAGAGATGTTCCAGGGAATGGCTGTAGATCGTTCCCGTCGATCGATTACTGCGTTGATGGATATTCGTCCGGATTATGCCAGTATTCAGACAGAAGACGGAATCCAACAAGTATCTCCCGAAGCTGTACAGATTGGAGATCATATTGTAATCAAGCCCGGTGAAAAGGTACCGCTGGATGGTATCGTGATTGACGGTTCTTCGATGCTGGATACCTCGGCACTCACTGGTGAGTCGGTTCCTCGTGAAGTGATTCCCGGCAAGGAAGTACTGGGCGGTTGTATTAACAAAAATGGCGTATTGACCGTGAAAGTTACCCGTATCTTCAGTGAATCCTCAGTAGCCAAAATTCTCGAACTGGTCGAGAATGCCAGCAGCAAAAAGGCACCTACAGAGAAATTCATTACACGGTTTGCCCGTTATTATACACCGGCCGTCGTTATTATTGCGACGCTGTTGGCTGTTGTTCCGCCGCTGCTGGTCAGTGGAGCAGAATTCTCGGATTGGGTATACCGTGCGCTGATTTTCCTCGTGATCTCGTGTCCATGTGCGCTGGTCGTCTCTATTCCACTCGGATTTTTTGGCGGAATCGGGGCTGCATCCAAAGCAGGAATTTTGATTAAAGGCAGTAATTATCTGGAAGCACTGAACGATGTACGTTATGTCGTCTTCGATAAGACCGGTACACTGACTCATGGGACTTTTGCCGTAACTGCAATGTACCCGGCAAATGGATATTCACAAGAGCAGCTGCTGGAGCTGGCTGCCTATGCGGAGCTTCATTCCAATCATCCGATTGCTGAATCTATTCGTACAGCCTATCAGGGAACTATAAATAAGGAACGGCTGGGTAATTATGATGAGATTGCCGGTCACGGTATCCAGGCTGAATTAGATGGTCAGCGGATCCTGGCAGGCAATGCAAGATTAATGAAGCGGGAACAGATAAACTATACAGAACCCGATGCTTCAGGTACTGTGATCCATCTGGCCTATAACGGACAATATGCGGGCTGTATCCTGATCGCTGATACGATCAAATCGGATGCAGCTATGGCTATTCAACAGCTCAAAGCACAGGGAATCCGCCACACAGTCATGTTGACCGGTGATAGCAAGGCGGTTGGAGAGGCGGTCGGCAGACAGCTGGGAATAGATGAAGTACACGCCGAGCTGCTACCTCAGGATAAAGTAGAAGAGATTGAGAAGTTGGAACTACTGCGTGGTAAACGGGAGAAGACGATCTTTGTGGGTGATGGAATCAATGATACACCGGTACTTGCCCGTGCAGATATAGGTGTAGCTATGGGCGGACTGGGCTCCGATGCAGCAATTGAAGCTGCTGATATCGTCATTATGACCGATGAACCTTCCAAGTTGGCGACAGCCGTTCGGATTGCCAGACGTACCCGCCGTATTGTATGGCAGAATATCATATTTGCGCTGGGAGTCAAAGCAGTATTTCTTATTCTGGGAACATTCGGTATTGCTACCATGTGGGAAGCAGTTTTCTCGGATGTAGGCGTAACTTTGCTGGCTGTACTGAATGCAACACGTGTGCTGCGCGCCGAGTCACCGCCGGCCGAGATACCTTTATCAGAGAGTCAGCCAGCCTGAATGAGCAGATTATCATCATAAGTACGATATATATTATAACTGACAAAAACCGTATGCGTTGTAAACGCTGCGGTTTTTTTATGATGTCCTGAATAACCAGTGTATAGGTCTCAGGGTATCTATCTAAGCTATTAATAGAATAAACAAGCATAATAATGGTACATATTAACTAATTTTTCGACAAAATTTGTTCTATTTATAGGTCTATTGTGTTATTATATTGATAAAAGGGTAACTAAATACCTGAATCGATCTGCTTATAGAATTACCCTGAGCATAGAGAGAATAGATTTACTTGATTGTTAAACTTATAAAATAATATGAAATCGGCATTACCCCATACAACAACTGCATCAGGATAGGCGGTTGGCTAATCGGATAGAAGGAGAATAGATGATGAAGATCGCGAACTATGTTTTTGTTAATCAATACCTGGATGTACAGGACAATGAAGGCAATATGATGGTGGGACGTGTAGAGACAGTCGATGAGCAGGCGATTGTACTGAGCGACATTACCCGCAAAGAAAAACTGGTATTAAGCGAGATGATCAAACGGGATGTATTTGTCTTTTTTGTGGGCAATGACAAGCTAAAGTATCAGTTCCAGACCCGGATGGAGCGTATCGAAGGAGAGCCGCTCAAGATCAAGTTGCATGCTCCCGATCCTGCCGATATTATCAAAATTCAAAATCGTGATTATTTGCGCATCGGCTCTTCGGTACGCTGTGATCTGAAAGTAGAAGAGGAACCAGAGCAGCAATTGGAGATTTATACCCATGATATTAGTGGTGGCGGATTGTCCTTTTACACCCGTACACCTGTCGAACATGACAAGTACTCCGGTACCATGTATCTCTATAAGGGAGAGAATGAAATCTCACTGCCTTTCAAAGCGGATTTGGTATACATGAATGAACTGGATGCCGGACGTTACAAGGTAGCCCTTCAATACAGCGATATCAAGGAACAGCATCGCAATCATATCATTCGCTACGCGATTCAGGAGCAGGTAAAAGTACGGAAATAACCAATATTAAAAATGCTGTTCCGTAAGATTATTTCTTCGATAACCTACCAGAGAGCATGATAGTCAGATCTATCAACAGTATGAATTAAATAAAAATAAACAAAAAGTCTGGTCCTTGAGATCAGGCTTTTTGTTTATTTATGCTACTTTAACAGCAAGTAATGCAGTATACATAATAGTCATTAAGTTACATCGAAGAAGATGTAGACTATAATCCCGGGTGTAGAAATAATGAATATGCATCTTATGTATCAGAAATGCGTCAATGCCATTATAAATGAACAAATTGCGACGGTATTTGACAAAAGATAGGTAAATGATTTATGGTGTTAAAGGTTACAAAAATTTAATAAATGATTCTAATGTCGTCCGTTTGTTTAAATTATTAAGTTTGCACCGCGGGTCCTTACTATAAAGGGAATTTGTTTACATAGATAGAGAGCTCAGATTACCCCTGGACAGAGGTTGAAGCAACTCCGCAAGCACCGAAGGGAGAAGTATTTGTTTGAAGAAAATGATATTGTCTCTGCTGGCTGCCTCCATTATTTGCACAGCAAATCCAGCCGGCGCGTCTGCAAGTTCGCCAACATTCAAAAGTGAAATTAAAACAGAAGCCAGCAAGGTGATCGGTACTCCTTATGTGCTTGGAGGAACCAGTACACGAGGATTTGATTGTTCCGGATTCACCCGTTATGTATATAAGAAATTAAATAAGACTCTGCCGCGTACAGCCAGACAACAGGCGAGGATCGGCAAACCTGTAGCCAAAGGCAACCTGTCTGTAGGCGATCTTGTCTTCTTTAATACGATGGGCAGAGGAATCTCCCATGTCGCTATCTATATCGGTCATAACAAAATCATTCATGCAGCCAGCAGCAGCGGCGTAACCATCAGCAGTCTGTCCCAGTCCTACTATGCCAAACGTTATGTTACGGCTAGACGGGTCGTCAAATAAAGCACAACTAAGTATCCGCTTGTTCTATAGTAGACGCTGCATATACCAAAACGTGGAATTCATTTCTGTAACATTTACAGAGAATGGATTCCACGTTTTTTTGATTTGAATGTTGTTTGTTGATTTTATTAGTGTAGCAAACACTCGTTAAAGTTCATTGCAGAAGAGTAGCTGCGCTTATGAAGATCAGTATTCGTTAAATAAACAGATTATGCGAAGCTTGATCGGCCTGACCAAGATAGTAGCCTACACCGCCGATTTTGACATTATCGATTAATTCCTCGTGCTGAATACCCATCACATCCATCGACATTTGACAGGCTACCATTTCCACGCCAAGAGAGGTAGCACTCTGGATCAGCTCTTCCAGTGAAAGTACATTTTTCTGCTGCATAATACCACGGATCATGCGTGGCCCCATACCCAGCATATTCATGCGGGATAGCCCTAGTTGACGGCTACTTCCCGGCATCATAGCGCCGAACATACGACTGATCAGATTTTTGCGTACCGGGGTAGCTGGCTGTCTGCGCAACACGCTGAGACCCCAGAAAGTAAAGAACATCGTAACCTTGCGCCCGCTAGCAGCAGCACCGGTAGCAATAATAAAGGAAGCAATCGCTTTGTCCAGATCCCCGCTAAAGATAACCATAGTACTTGCAGGTTGGCCCGAAGGATCTTCAGTCATAGAGTGCTGAGATGCTGAGTGCTGCTCCTCCTGATGAAGGACCGGTTGCTCCGCCTTGCGCAGCAGAGCGGTAATAGTTCCTCCATTGCCACGACTAATCTCCAGCAGCGGATGATGGGACATGGTAGCCCATGACTGTATGTCTTCATAAAAACCGGGATCGGATGCTACGACTCGCAGCGTATCACCATTTTGCAGCTCGTCTATTTTATGCTTGACCTGAATCAGCGGCCCCGGACAGCTAAGACCACAGACATTCAATTCGACAGAAGCAGGCAGATGATTGGTAACTTCAGAAGAATGTAGAGGTAGAGTAGAGAATTCAGTCACAGATAGATGATTGATGACAGATGAGTCAGTTGCAGGTGTATGGAGCTGAACGACATTATCCATCTTTTGCGTAGACTGATGATCATCTGCAGGTGCAAGCAGATGGCGCGCTGGGTCTTGATCGGGAAATGGTGGAGCCGGATGCATCAGCTTATAGGTTTTATAGCCGCCACTGAGATTTTTCACCTGATAACCATGCTGCGCCAGAATTCGTGCTGCTGTATAACCGCGTAGCCCAACCTGACAATAAACCCAGATTTCCTTAGCTGTATCCAATTCGCCAAGACGTGAACGCAGTTCATCGACAGGAATCGAGATAGAACCAGGGATATGACCATTCTGGTGTTCAATATCCGTCCGTACATCTACCAGCAGTGAATGCTCTGAATGACGGGAAGGGATATCAGCATAGGTGAAATTCTGTACATGACCATTCACAATATTCTGGGCAGCATATCCAGCCATATTCACCGGGTCCTTGGCTGAAGAATACGGTGGTGCATAGCTCAGCTCCAGTTCGGTCAGATCATGGATTGTACCGTTCAGACGGATTGCTACAGAAATATCGTCAATTCGCTTGTCTACGCCTTCGTAACCAACAGCCTGTGCACCGAGGATATGTCCTTCCGGTGTGAATAAAAGCTTGATGGTCAGTGCAGTAGCACCCGGATAATAAGAGGCATGAGAGCTTGGATGCACAATAGTTGTCTGATACGGGACACCCATTCGTTGCAAAGTTTTTTCATTGCTGCCGGTAGCTGCACCGGTCAGACCGAATACTTTGATAATGGAAGTACCCTGTGTCCCTTTGTAGGTAGAATCCAGTCCACCCAGCCGATCAGCGATAATCCGGCCTTGCTTGTTTGCCGGTCCTGCCAGCGGGATGGTAACAGGAATCTGATGAATATAATCCTGAACTTCAATCGCATCGCCTGCTGCATGGATATGTGGTACACTGGTCTCCAGTTTGTCATTCACTATAATATGTCCGCGCGCGCCCAGCTTAATCCCGCTATCTGTGAGAAACCCGGTATCCGGTGCTACACCTACAGCGAGAATTACCAGGTCACTTTGCAGCTCCTGACCACTGCCTAGCTCTACAATAATGCCCTCTGCAGCTTCCCGAAAAGCGGTGACCCTCTGCGAGAATAACAACTGTACACCATGCTGCTGCATTTCCTGAGCGAGAGAAGCCGCGATCTCCGGATCGAATGGAGTCAGCAGCTGGGCATTGCCTTCAATCAATGTAACGTCCAGACCAGCTTCCCGCAGATTTTCGGCCATTTCCACGCCAATAAATCCGCCGCCTATAACGATTGATGATACGTTGTTAGATGAACTTATTTGCTTTTTGATCCGATCTATATCGGGAATATTGCGGACGGTATGGATCAGTGGATGATCAACGCCGGGAATAGGAGGAATAACCGGTCTTGCGCCGGAAGAGAGAATCAGTTCATCATAACTCTCGGTATATTCGCCGCGTTCGGTACTGCGGATATGGACTACCTGTAGCTCCGGATCGACCGATGTCACCTCGCTATCCGTTCGTACATCAATTCGAAAGCGGTCCGCCATACCCTGGGGAGTCTGTACAAGCAGCCGTTCTCGGTCAGTAATTGTTCCACCGATATAATAAGGCAATCCACAGTTGGCAAATGAAATATAAGGTCCTTTTTCCAACATGATAATATCTGCATGCTCATCCAGTCGGCGGAGCCGGGCAGCTGCAGAAGCACCGCCGGCTACCCCTCCAACAATAATAATTTTGCGGTTATGATTTTTGTTTTCCATATTATTCTTCCTCTCCGAAAAAGACGGTAATCAGCTGTTCAACCCGCTCATCTGCGATAATATAATTTACTTCCAGACCACTGCGTTCTGTTGTGACAATACCTGCACTGCGCAGCTTTTGCAGATGCTGCGATACAGTAGACTGTGGTAGGTCAAGACATTCCTGCATATAGGACACATTGCATTTCTTTTTGCGCAGCAAGCCGCGTACAATACAGAGACGTACGGGATGAGAGAGTGCCTTGAGCACTTCGGCAGGCTCCTCATACTTTTTCCAATCCTGTATATTAAAAGCAGAATTCATAATGGTGCCTCCTAATTTAATTTTGATAACGTACAGTATGTTAAATTAAAAAGTAGAGAATGATAATAATCAAAATCATTATATCGTAATATTACGTTATATCGATTTATTGGTCAATATTTATTTTGTTCCAGAAAAAGGATACACTATTTCTGATATGAATAGGTAAACATGCAGAATTTGTAAACAGGAGTGATTGATAAGAGCAATATACAAGTATAAAACAAGGAATTAGCACGCGTACATAGCCGACAGGAAGCAACTTAATGTTAAGGGAAAAGGAGAATACAAAATGGGGAAATGGATCGATTATGCACTTGGATTTTGTATTTTAGTCATGTCATTTCGTCTCTATCGCAGTACAGGGGACATTTATTTGCTTTGGCAGGGGCTTGCGATCAGTCTATTAGCGCTTCATCTGATTGTCTATTACAGACAGGAGAAGAATGAGTCCAATCAAGCATTATCTCCAGCTACATCCAGTGTAAAGCGTAGATTGGGAATGAATCAAAAATGGATGCTCACCGGTATAGCGGTGATGATGATCAGTATCGCTATATTCTATATAAGTGAGAAGTATCAACTATCTGCTGTATTATCGTGGGGAGCTCTGACTATTCAGCTGATCGTAACTTGTATAGCAGGATGGTATGCCTTCCATAAAAGAAACGGACAAATGAATAAATAGCCAAAGTGACATTTATAATTCAGCATATCATAAGGAAAAAACACGATAAGTAAAGGGGGTTGCATTTATAAGAATATGTGTTATACTAAAAATATCTTAAATATGAGATATACAATTTAAGACTAATTAAAAAATCTATATTATCCAAGCAAGTTAATTAAATCGCACAAACCAAAATAATGCAGCAAAAAGCTGCCATAACAACGGAGGTATTATGATGATCCAAAGCTTAAACCGTATTAATGAACTGGCACAAAAACAACGTGAACACGGTCTGAACGATGTAGAAAAAGAAGAACAGCGTGTACTGCGTCAGGAGTATCTGCGTGAGATTCGTGGACAGGTACTTAGCACATTTTCCCAATTGACTGTTGTCGATGCTATGGGTAATGATGTTACTCCTGAAAAACTCCGCGCCGAAAAAGAAAAAGGATTTATCATTGATTAAAATATGACTTCTCATTTAGCTCATCCGCTAACTGATCATGGTCATTTTCATTCCAGGCATCCCTGAAAGCCGTATGGATACACCGCAAGGTGCAATACATACAGATACAGGGATGCTTTTTTTGTTGTTTGGAATTTGCAATAGTACGTTTAGGTACTTCTATAGAAGGTTATAAGACACAAAGTCCAACTTTTAATGATACCAACAGAATGTTATTTCAAACCGATTTAAAGAGGTGAATGCATGAACAAAACGCTGGATAAAAGGACACAGATTGTTGAAGCATCACTCGCGCTATTTGCCGAAAGAGGTTTTGACGGGACAACCGTACCCGAGATTGCCCAGCGGGCAAATGTAGGCGCAGGTACCATTTACCGATATTTCTCCAGCAAAGAAGCGCTGGTTAATGCATTATTCCAGGATCGGCTGGCAAAACTGCATCAGGCATTTGAACAAGACTTTCCGGGAAGCAGTGATTCGAGAGCACAGTTCCATCATATTATGAGCAGACTGGCCCGATTTGCCGAAACGGATCTGAATGCGCTGCACTTTATTGATACGCATTATTATTTCAGATTATTGGATGAACAGAGCCTGAAGATTTATCGGGAGCTGTTCGACTTACTGGATCGATTTATCTTGAGTGGACAGCAACAGGGGATGATCAAGGATATACCTGCTCATACGCTAATTCTGATGGTGTTTGGTGCATTTCTTGGAATGTACAAACAGAGAATGACTTCTATCACGATGGCAGATGAAGACGTTTTGCTCCGTCAGGTAGATCAGTGCTGCTGGGATCTGATCGCTGTCCATATTTGAAATAGCAACTCCATTTGATATATCATTATCGTCATATCAAATTTCATCTTAAACGGAATGAATATTCATTCCGCATCATAATTGCTTCATATTCAGACAGGAGGAGATTAATAATGTCTACAATTCCACAGCCCAAAACGTTCGGTCCACTCGGTAATCTACCGCTCATTGATGCGGAGCATCCGGTGGAAAGTGTAATGAGTCTGCTTGAGGAATATGGTTCGCTGATTCGTCTGGGATTCCCTGACCGCGAAGAGATTTATACCTCCGATCCCGATCTGGTTAAAGAGCTATCGGATGAGTCCAAATTTGATAAAAATGTATGGAGTCCACTGCAGCGTGTACGTCCCTTTGCCGGGGATGGTCTGTTCACCAGCTGGACAAATGAACCAAACTGGGGCAAAGCCCATCGTCTTCTGATGCCAAGCTTCAGTCAGCGTGCCATGCAGGATTACCATGACAAGATGGTCGATATCGCCGTACAACTCGTGCAGAAATGGTCCCGGTTGAATCGGGATGAAATGGTTGAAGTTCCTGACGATATGACTCGTCTCACTCTGGATACAATCGGCTTATGTGCGTTCAATTATCGATTCAACAGCTTTTACAGCCAGGAACCCCATCCTTTTGTAGAAAGTATGGTCGAGGCACTGGATGAGGCAATGAATCAGGGGCATCGACTGGAAATTCAGAACAAACTGGCGCTACACAAAAAGCGCGAATTCCAGAAAAATATAGATTATATGTTTGAAGTGGCTGATGGGCTAATCCAGCAGCGCAAAGAAAACGGCGATCATGGAGAAAATGATCTGCTCAGCCGAATGTTAAACGGAATTGATCCTGAGACCGGTGATCAATTACCGGATGAGAATATTCGCTACCAGATGATTACTTTCCTGATTGCCGGTCATGAGACAACAAGCGGACTCCTGTCATTTGCACTGTATTTCTTGATCAATAACCCTGATAAGCTGGAAAAGGCCCGCGCTGAAGTGGATCGTGTTCTGGCTGACCCGGTGCCGGGCTACAAGCAGGTACGTGATCTCAAATATATTCGTATGATTCTGAGAGAAGCACTGCGGCTGTGGCCGACAGCTCCTGCTTTTTCCCGAATGGCCAAGGAAGATACAATGCTGGCAGGCCAATATCCACTAAAAAAAGGTCAGAGCGTCAATATTATTACTCCATCACTACACCGGAACAAAGAGATTTGGGGAGAAAATGCTGAAGCTTTTGAACCGGAGCGGTTTGAAGATGAATCACAGATTCCCGAGCATGCATACAAACCATTCGGACACGGAATGCGTGCCTGTATTGGACAGCAATTTGCCATGTATGAGGCTACACTGGTACTCGGTATGCTGGTGAAGCATTTTGAGTTTGAGGATTCCGAGCAGTATCAACTGAAAATCCGGGAGACGCTGACACTGAAGCCCGACGGATTCCGTATTAAGGTGCATCCACGTACAGCTCGTGTTGCTGTCGCTATTCCAGGCACCGAAGGCAGTAAACAACAACAAGAACCAGAAGTTTCGGAGGCAGTCCAGAAGCATGATACACCGCTGCTCGCTCTTTATGGTTCGAATCTGGGTACAGCAGAAGCAGTTGCAAGAGAACTGGAAGAAGGAGGGGAAACGTACGGATTTGAGACAACGGCTGCGCCGCTCGATGATTATGCAGGTAACCTGCCACAAGAAGGCGTGCTCATGATCGTAGCTTCTTCGTATAATGGACAGCCGACCAGCAATGCCGAGAAATTCGTTAACTGGTTGCAAAATGCCGATGATAATAGCTGCCAGGGTATAAAGTATGTTGTATTTGGCTGTGGAGATCATAACTGGGCCAGTACGTACCAGCGAATTCCCAAGCTGATCGATGAGCTGCTGGAGCAGAAGGGAGCTGAACGTATTTTCCGACGTGGCGAAGGGGATGCGAGCGGGGACTTTGAGATGCAGCTCGATGAATGGAGAAGCGAGCTGTGGCCCGAGCTGTTCAAAGTGTTCCATGTAGAAATCAATGAACAAGAGCTCAAAAAGGAAAATGCTATCCAGATAGAATTTGTCAACTCACCGGTCGGAAGTCCACTGGTACGTAGCTATAATGCACTGGAATGCGAGATTCTGGAAGCTTATGAACTACAGAAGCCGGATAGTGGACGTAGTACACTGCATCTGGAGATTGCCCTGCCGCAGGGCGAGAGCTACCATGAAGGGGATCATATGGGCATTATTCCACGTAATCCTCAATCATTGGTACAACGCGTACTGCGCCGGTTCCGTATGGATGGGGGCGAACGTATCCAGATTATCGGTAAAGGCAGCAGCGCCGCTTATCTACCGCTGGATCGTCCGGTATCGATTATGGAATTGTTGACCCTGAGCGTAGAACTGCAGGATGTAGCTACCCGTGCTCAGATTCGGGCGATGGCAGACAATAACCAGTGTCCGCCGCATCGCAAGGAACTGGAGGCGCTGCTGGAGAACGAGACTTATCATCGTGAGATTTTAGAGAAGCGGATTACCCTGCTGGATCTGATGGAAGATTATATGTCCTGCGAGATGCCTTTTGAGCAATTCCTGGGACTGCTGCCTGCGCTGAAGCCGCGTTATTATTCGATTTCCAGTTCACCTGCTATGCAGCCGGATCGTGCCAGCATTACAGTGAGCGTAGTAGCCGGACCTGCACGTAGCGGGAAAGGAGAGTTCTATGGCATTGCAACCAGCTACTTGTCCGAACTCCAAAAGGGCGATACCGTACTTATGTTTATCCGTTCGCCGCGTTCGGGATTTGATTTGCCGGAAGATCCGCAGACACCGATCATCATGGTAGGGCCTGGTACCGGTGTAGCACCTTTCCGTGGATTCTTGCAGCTGCGTCACCATCTGCAAGAACAGGGAACCGAGCTTGGGGAAGCCAGACTATATTTTGGCTGCCGTACACCGGATAAGGATTATTTGTACAAGGATGAGCTGGAGCGTTATGCGGATGAAGGCATAGTGAAGCTGTATACTGCCTTTTCCCGCCAGCATCCGGATCACAAGCAGTATGTACAGGATACGATGCGTGAACATGCAGAGGAACTGATCCATCTGCTTGATCAGGGAGCCAAGCTGTATATTTGCGGAGATGGCAACAAGATGGCACCGGATGTAGAACAGGCACTCCAGGAAATGTACTGTCAGGTGCATCAGGTGAGTGCTGACGAAGCTGAAGAGTGGCTCGGTCAACTGCAGCAGAATGGACGTTACGTGAAAGACGTCTGGACAGGTATCTAATTCGTTCATTTTCATTATATAGTTGATTAATTACAAACAGATAGCAGTATAAACTATTTATCTATGCACTTCTGATTCTCCGTCCGTATCTTCTTTGCAGATAAGCGGATCGGAGTCAGG
Organism: Paenibacillus shenyangensis; assembly: GCF_000346635.1. Lineage (NCBI taxonomy): Bacteria > Bacillati > Bacillota > Bacilli > Caryophanales > Paenibacillaceae > Paenibacillus > Paenibacillus shenyangensis. The sequence goes on along the minus strand of NZ_AOIG01000008.1, from coordinate 84,431 downwards.
AGTGCTTTTTTTGCTTTTTAATTGCTGTTAACAATAGTTAATTATAATGAAGATCCTGCGACTCTATTCTCTACTATACTATGTATGGGTTTGTCTTCGAGCTAATCCCACCAGGATGTTTACTCTTTTACATAATTAGATGAGATGCCGGAACGGAGATACAATGCTCGGCATTCTTTGGAATGGACTGAATAAAAAGACGCAATCTACTCGATAGTCTGATATATTGTTCGCAATGAAAGCTGGTCGAAATAATAGAGAGCGTATACAATGGAAACAAATGCCGATGGAGGTGGCAAGATGGAAAATTTTTATTGTAAAAATCATAAAGATCGAATCGCAGTTCACCAGTGCTCCCGCTGCAGCAAGGCACTATGCGAAGAGTGTTACAGTCCCGAATTGGATGCCTGCCGGGTCAATTGTGATGCGGATATACCTATCATTCCGCGTTTTCAGCCTCCGGATCCTGATCGGGAGCGGCCCAAGTTTAACTGGTTCTTACAAGTAATAGTACCGCTCCTGGCAGCGATAGGTGGTCTGGTGCTGCTGCTTGCGGCAATATGCGGAGCCATGCTGATGGGCGTATAGACAAAAAAGAAGGGAGAGCGTCATGGAGTTTCCGTTTTATCTACATATTGGTTCATGGCGGATTCATCCCCATGTGCTGTTCGAGACACTATCCTATTTTATCGGATTTCGTGTATATCTATGGACACGTCGTCCAAGCCAGATGAGCAAGCTGGTGAGTCTGCAGATTCTGGCTGGAACGATCCTGGGAGCAGCACTGGGAGCCAAGCTGTTGTTCTGGTTTGAGAATCCTGTGGCTACCTGGGAGCAGCTGAGTCAGGGACATTTTCTCTGGGGAGGGAAGACGATTGTCGGCGGCCTGCTGGGTGGTCTGATCGGAGTGGAATTGACCAAACGCATGGTCGGATGGAAAAGCTCAACCGGAGATGACTTTGTCTATCCGCTGATCCTCGGGATAGCGATAGGACGAATCGGCTGTTTTTTGACTGGACTGGACGATCATACATACGGGATCGCAACCACCTGGATCACCGGTGTCAATTTTGGCGATGGCATTATGCGTCATCCGACACAGTTGTACGAGATTGCTTTTCTGATCCTGCTGGCAGTGCTGCTGATTCCGCTGTACCGTCAGAGCCGTGGACAGATTGCAGGAGCCTCCGGTACTTACATATCCGGGAGAATGTTTCAGTGGTTCATGGCAGGATATTTACTGTTCCGCTTTGGTATTGAATTTATCAAGCCGACGCTGCATCCTTACCTTGGACTGAATAATATTCAGCTCGCCTGCCTGGCGGGACTGCTCTATTATGGATGGCTTCTTTTTGGTAAAGGACCCCAGCAGCGAACCGCAGTAACTGCGGATTACCAAGGATAATAGTACAAAGACAGGCAGGCAGATGAAATTTGCTATATCGCTTATTCCTACATATTTTATTCAGACAAAAGGAGCAATCCAATGCCCAAAAATCGTCCTTATCTCTATCATGAATTGACGAATAGTATCTGTTCCACCTGCTATCGCAAAGCAGAAGCCAAGATTATTGAAGAAAACGGCCGCATATATATGGTCAAACGTTGCCTGGTGCATGGACCGGAAAAGGTACTGATCTCGACCGATGTAGAGTATTACCATCGTACCCGTGAATTCGTCAAACCATCCGAAATGCCGCAGATCTGGAATACTCCTATCAAATATGGTTGTCCTTATGACTGTGGACTCTGTCCGGATCATGAGCAGCATAGCTGCCTGACCCTGCTGGAGATTACGGATCACTGTAATATGAAATGTCCGATCTGTTTTGCCGAATCTTCACCGCATCGTACCTCGTATCGCTCGCTGGAACAGATTGCATTTATGTTGGACCGAATTGTGGAGAATGAAGGAGAACCGGATATTGTCCAGATCAGTGGCGGAGAGCCGACGACCCACCCGGACTTTTTCGAGATTCTGGAGATGTGCAAAAGCCGTCCCATCAAGCATATTATGCTGAACACCAATGGTGTCCGGATAGCCCAGGATCGTGAATTCACCAGACGACTGGCGAGTTATATGCCGGGGTTCGAGATCTATTTGCAGTTTGACAGCTTCGAAGCATCGGTACTCAAGGAGCTGCGCGGTGCAGATGTACGGCGGATTCGCGAGGATGCGATTCGTCATCTGAATGAATTCAATCTGTCGACTACACTGGTCGTTACCCTCAAAAAAGGGCTGAATGATCACGAGATCGGCAAAATTATCCAGTATGGATTAAAACAGCGTGCTGTGCGCGGCGTCACTATTCAGCCTATTCAGGCTGCCGGTCGCCTGGAAGGCTATGATCCGTCAACAGATCGTTTGACCGTCAGCGAAGTACGCCAGATGATTATTGATCAGTCGGGCGTATTCAATGAAAATGATATTTTGCCGGTGCCTTGTCATCCCGACTGTCTGGCAATGGGCTATGCACTGAAGCTGGGCAAGCAGGTACTGCCATTGACCCGCATGATCGAGCCTGAAGTGCTACTGGAGGGAGACAGCAATACTATTGTATTCGAGAATGACCCGGTGATCCGTGGCAAGCTATTTGAACTACTATCAACAGGTCATTCGCCGATATCTTCGGCATTGTCGCTGAAAAGTCTGCTCTGCTGCCTGCCGCTGGCGGCGGTACCCAAGCAGATTAACTATGATAATGTATTCCGCGTAATCATTATGCAGTTCCTGGATGCATATAATTTTGACGTCCGATCGGTGAAAAAGTCCTGCGTGCATATCGTACATCCCGATGGACGTATTATTCCATTTGACACATATAATCTGTTCTACCGGGATGACAAAGAGCAGCTGCTGGAAGAACGCAAACGCGAGATTGTAACAGCGTGGGAGTAAAGACGTATGAATGAAGTACAAGCAAGTAAATGAGATAAAGCAGAATAATTTGAAGTAAAAGAGAGCAGTTGAACATACAATTAGGAAAAGAGTAAGAAATGTAGAAAACCTGAAATGAACATAGAAGATGAAGCAAAAAGGAGCATAACGCCATGATAGCGCTATGCTCCTTTTTGCCTAAATGAATTGGCTTATGCTTTGTATTCATTGTTTTTGGTGAGCAGCACGGTCAGTACCAGAGAAAGGATCACAATGAACGCGATCGCTACCAGCTGAACCACATTTTCAATACGGACAGGTAAATCGATATGCGCAAAGATCAAGTCGCGCAGTATGTAGTAGAAAATCTGTAATAGTGCTATAAAGACCAGGGTTTTGACGATCCATGATTGCATAGTATGTCGGATAATATCACCTTTTTGCTGTTTATTTTAGTTCTAAAGTGGATGTGATATAGACATTTTAACATAGCTGTACTACATGATACATTCTACGGAAAAGCTGAAAATGGTACGGTTCCAAAGATCCAGTGCTGAACCAATAAATACAAGGTAAAATAATTATATATTATATCCTGATAAAGGAGCTCTATTAACTATGAATACTTTTGATGACAAAAATCACTCCACCCCTATTAATAATCGGATGAAGCCACATACATATGACAAAGCCAAATGGCATTATGACGGTGAATTTCCAGAAGAGTTGGACCAATTCCAGGGATTTATACCGTTTGGAATGCTGATCGGCTGGTTTATCGAACATAAAATGATAGATGAAAAAGTTGAAGCAATACATGACGAAGACCTGCTACTAGTCAGACAAGGTAAAATGTCTGGTGCCCAGTTCTACGAGAGAAATATAGGCGGGACTTTTAATTCGCGAGATCTAACAGAAGAAGGCAACGCTTTTGCGAAGTATTATACAGATGCAGACAAGGAAGAAAATTACTTTCTGGATTATGCTTACGTATTGGCAGAGAATTTGCCCAGTGAGTATCATGTTCAAGATAATGCAGACAATTACCAAAAGATCAGTGAAGTTATCTCTTATCGGTACGATAACTGGAAATCAACAAAATCGCGTAACGAAGCTAATTGAGAAATGAACCTGTCTTTGGTTTTGAGGAGAAGCTTTTGGTGACAACTTTATTTACCTAAATTCAAAATTTCAACATATGAAAAATTCATAATAGAAAAACCAAAATCATGAAAAAAGAAATTATAATTTCTATTGTCCATAATATCAACATTATTTTCGCAGGTAAGAAAGGAGTTCAACTATCCATATGACACAGGCAGCACAGTTATGGCAGAAACTTATCACACGGGCAATCGCGAGAGAAAGTAGTACAGAAGAAAATCTACAGCTTTTGCCTGGAGTAGAGGGACAGGATTGGAGTCGACTCGCAGAAAGTATCAAGGCAGAGATTCCCGCGGAACTGAAGGCATTCTATCAGGTATATGGCGGGCAGCGGGATGAGATTGGCGTTACTCCTTTGGTACGTAATCTGACTCTGCTATCGCTTGATTCGATCCTGGAGCAGTGGCAGTTTCTAAATGAAGAGGTGGATCAGGATGAAATGGAGGTAGATAACGGACCGGGAATCAAGCCGACCCTATGGAGTCCCGCCTGGATTCCATTAGCAACCAATGGAGCAGGAGATTATCTCTGTCTCGATACCGATCCGGATATCGGAGGCACGTATGGACAGGTGCTGTATTACTGGCATGACTGGGAGAATCGTTCTGTCGAAGCAGAGAGTTGGTTTGCATTTATCGAGTTGTGTTTGACGGAAGAAGAGTAGGCTAGCAAGATATTTGGAGAGGGATGTCAGCATGGTTAGAGTAGAAATCTCTATTATTGAATGTAATGCCGAACTTTGTAAGAGGATGGAAAAAGAAAAATAATTCGTATCAGGTCATGAATGACCAGGTGATTAAAGATGAGTAAAGAGAATGTACTGGCAGAGATTCAGCGTTTGTATATAGAGGAATATGAGACAATGGCATTGTACGAGGAATGGAACTGGCTTCAACAGGAATTTGCCGAAGAATTCCGGCGGTATGCAGCTAACGATGTCATTAACGCGGACTTTGACACCTATGAGTCGCTTATCGTTGGGCTGGCGAGTCGCCGGACAATGGAGCGATTGGGTGATGCACTGGAGCGGTATACGTACAAAATGTGGCTGGACAAGTCGTTTTATGATCGCTATCCGCAGTATAGGTTTTTGGAAAAATATGATCTTTCAGGGTATCCGAAGATATACAAAACGATGATTACATTGGATCGAATACGGATGAAACTGCGTGAGCTTATTCGGCTATTAGACTCCAATGTGACATGAAAAAAGATTAATCTAAAATTAGAATATTGACGACTGATTGCTATAATATGAATCTCTAAAAAAGTGCCTTACAGATAACCATCTGTAAGGCACTTATATAACTATTGATATCAAAGTTATTAGAATTAGAGAAATGGCTGTTTTTATAATACTTATCTAAACTAGTTATCAACCGTACCGTAAATCTTCCAGAAGCATCTCATACACTTCAATCACTAATCTATCATCTTCGAACTGAAGCGCTTTTTCTAGTATAGGCAGAACGTCTTTCCCTAAATTTAATATCTCCGTATAAGCCAAATAATCGCTTTTATTACAATGGTAGAGAATACTTTCCTCTAAATTATATGCATTATTTTTAATTTCGCCTATCCAGTAATTTAACTGATCTTCAACACGGCGTATAGCTTGCTGACTTCTAACTTGCTCAATTTCTATATCGTATTTCTCTTCTTCTGGCTTAGCCAGATAAATTCGGTCGATGGAATTACTTTTGCGAGCTAGTGTGGTCCATGTTAGAATCTCGCCACCTTCCCCATTGGACGAGCATACATATGCAATAAAGTCATCCGTCTGATCCAGTTGTTTCAAATCGGTTTGCAATCTTTCTAGTGCTCTAATGGCCACAGCGTACATACCATCGTAATTCATTAAGATGGCATCTATAATAGTGATCGAATCTGTATCAAGCTGCTGAAGTTGTTGGCGTTTGTCGGGAGTCAATTCAGTTGGAGGGTTATTCATATACTCCTCATGATCATTAATTTGCTCATTTAATTGACGATAGGCATCCAGCGCAGTGTCAATTTCATCGCCCAGATCGTCTAGCCTAAATGGAAAAGCACCCGCAGCAAATTTCATTTGTATTTGGACCTGTTCCAATGAGCGATTATACAATTCATTACCGGTCTCTTTATAGCTTTTTGTATAATCATTAAAATAATGCTGGCTGACTTGCTGCCAGTATGAATGGTTATTCAAATAAAGAAGATACATTCCGTTACTGCTGTCTACAAAAATAGAAAAAGTATATACTGCCTGATTATGATTGGAAGCTGCAAACTTTTGAATATTTTGCCGACATCCCTGATACAGCATTTCTTCGATATTTGCCATAGTATAATGTATGCCATTTACATCTTCTAGTGAATCGGTTAGCAGATACTCTTCTGGCGTAACAATATAGTATTGACCAATGCCTTTATGCTCCTTTTGCCCATCCAGTAATCGTCCCATCTCTATTTCATAGAGTCCCATACAAGTTCCAACCTTCTCAACGTAGTATGTAGCTTTATATAGTTCTTTCTTATTATATATTACGGTTCTTTGGAATTATACAGTTGACAAAATACATAATAATCATATAAATTGTTATTTAATCGTAATTATTACTATTAAGTGAAAAGATAATTAAGATATGATTGCCAACAATCTTTTACAAAGCAGAGTACATTTATCCCAAATACATCTTATCTACTGTACTCAGTGTAATAATGGTATACATCAATACAAAACCCAAGGAGAATCAACATGACTATAAAACAATTACCAGTAACAGTACTCAGCGGCTATCTCGGCGCAGGCAAGACCACAGTGTTGAATCACGTGCTGAATAATCGTCAGGGACTAAAAGTAGCCGTTATTGTAAACGATATGAGCGAGGTTAATATTGATGCAGCACTCGTCAAGGAACAGGGAACATTATCGCGTACAGAAGAAAAACTGGTCGAAATGTCCAACGGCTGTATCTGCTGTACTCTGCGTGACGATCTGCTGCAGGAAGTGCAGAAGCTGGCGCTGGAAGGACGATTTGATTATATTTTGATTGAATCGACAGGTATTAGTGAACCTGTACCGATTGCGCAGACATTTACGTATGCCAATGAAGAACTGGGGATTGACCTGACCGGGCTGGCGCGGCTGGACTGCATGGTAACTGTCGTAGATGCCAACCGTTTCTGGCATGATTATGAATCCGGAGAGACATTATTGGATCGTAACCAGGCGACAGATAACGAAGATACCCGTGATGTTGTCGATCTGCTGATCGACCAGATTGAGACTTGTGATGTACTACTGCTGAACAAGTGCGATCTCGTAGATCCAGAGGAACTGGAGCAATTGGAACAGGTTATTCGCCAGCTGCAGCCGACAGCACGTATTATTCGCATAACAAATGGACAGGTTAATCCGTCAGCTATTTTAAACACCGGGTTGTTCGATTTTGAGAAAACAAGTCAATCAGCAGGCTGGATTCGTGAATTGGAGCTGGAAGAGCATACACCGGAGACCGAAGAGTATGGAATCAGTTCCTTTGTCTATCGTCGGCGGGCTCCTTTTCACCCGGAGCGTCTCGCTGAATATATGAGCTACTGGCCGGAACAGGTCGTACGTGCCAAAGGTCTGGTCTGGCTCGCCGCCGACGGAGACCTCGCTGCGAGTCTCAGTCAGGCAGGACCATCCATACAGTTCGGGCCAGCAGGTCAATGGGTTGCTGCACTGCCGTCAGAGGAACAGCAGACTATTCTGGCAGAAGAGCCGGATGTGCGTGAGCGCTGGGATGAACGTTGGGGAGACCGATTGACTGAGCTGGTCATGATCGGGATTGATATGAACCGGATGGAACTGGAGACAGAGCTGGATGAATGTCTGTTAAATGACGAAGAGCTGGAGCAGGACTGGAGCACATTTACCAACCCACTGCCATGGCCGGTACAGGTTCAACAGTAGATCAGCATATTTTACAAAAAAGCTTTCTAGGTCATAATCTATAATCGTAATAATTACGTATAAAGGTGGTCGGTAATATGACAACTATGAACATAGAAAACAACGTAGATGAGCGGATTCCGGTAACCGTACTTAGCGGTTATCTGGGTGCAGGCAAGACGACAATTATGAATCATGTGCTCAATAACCAAGAAGGGCTGCGGGTTGCTGTAATCGTTAATGATCTGGGTGAAGTGAATATCGATGCTGATTTGATTCGGGATGGGGGCGGATTGTCGCGTACCGATGAGAAGCTGGTCGAGATGTCTAATGGTTGCATCTGCTGTACTCTACGTGAAGATCTACTTGTGGAAGTCGAGAAGCTTGCCAGGGAAAAGCGATTTGATTACATCCTGATCGAATCGACCGGGATCGGTGAGCCGGTGCCTGTCGCACAGACCTTTACTTATGTGGATGAGGAGAATGGGATTGATCTGACTCGATTGACCCGGCTGGATACAATGGTCACGGTTGTCGATGCACCGCAGTTCTGGCAGGATTATTATTCACGCGAGACCCTGCTTGATCGTGGGCAGGCAGCAGGTGAAGAGGATATGCGTGGTATCGTACATCTGCTAACTGACCAGGTAGAATTCTGTGATGTGCTAATCATCAACAAAGTCGATCTGGTCAATGCAGCCGAACTGGAACGTCTGGAAAAGGCACTCCATGCTCTGCAGCCGGATGCTCGGTTGATTCACTCCACATATGGACAGGTGAATCCGGCAGATATTTTGAATACCGGACGTTTTGATTTCGAAAAGGCGAGCCAATCGGCGGGCTGGATTCAGGAATTGCTCAAAGAACAACATACCCCGGAGACCGAAGAATATGGAATCAACTCTTTTGTATATCGCCGGAAAATTCCTTTTCATCCAGAACGGTTACTTCACTGGGTGACTCATTATCCGAATACGATCGTTCGCTCCAAAGGGCTGATCTGGCTGGCAACGCGTAATCATATGGCGATCAGTTTCAGTCATGCGGGCACTTCCAAACAATTGTCACCGGCAGGATTGTGGGTAGCTGCACTCAGTCAGGAGGAGTTGGATGTACACTTTAACGGAGAAGTGCCCAGAACGCCCGATTGGGATGAGCAGTGGGGAGACCGTGTAACCAAGCTTGTATTTATCGGAGTAGAGATGGATCGCGCAGCGATTGAACGGAGTCTGGATGAAGCACTGCTTACAACGGAAGAGATGAATTCCAGCTGGCGCAATCTGAATGATCCACTTCCTTCATTTAGATAGTCTGACTTCACCGCATATAGATAATCCGGCTACTTTTACAAATCAATCACTATCCCTATACATGATAAGGAGTGCTTAACCCCCTATGAGCAAGAATAGACGTAATTATGGCAAAATGCCGCTAACCAAAGGGATTGAGATGGCTTCGGTCTATAGTGTCAAAGAATGCGGACACCGTGCCAGGCATATTGTGCTGTCACCCGAGAACAAGATGATCACCAGCGAATTTCTGAAAATTATCGATATGAAAGACAAATTTGTGATCCATGATGTACCTGTACCCAACAAGATCATGATGTTCGGTCCGCCAGGAACAGGCAAGACATTGACAGCCTTTCATCTGGCGCATCAGTTGGAGCTACCTCTTGTTACCGTCCGTCTGGATGCATTGATTCATGCGCATCTCGGTGAGACAGGCAGCAATGTACGCAGAATTTTTGAATATGCGCGTCTGGAGCCCTGTGTGTTATTTATGGATGAATTCGATGCGGTCGCCCGTACACGGGATAATAATGACGAGGTCAAAGAAATGGCACGTGTAGTGAATACACTACTGCAATGTCTCGATGAATTCCCAGAACATTGTATTTTTATTGCAGCCACCAATCTGGAGACTGAACTGGATAATGCGATCTGGCGGAGATTTGATACCAAGATGGTGTATGGCAATCCGGCGGCCGAGCTGCGGCTGGAGTATATTCGCCGGTTATGTGATGAATTTCCATGCGAGTCAGGATTGCATGACTGGGCAAGCCAAAAGATGGAGGGATGCAGCTACGCGGATATGGAGCAGATTATTCTAAAAGCCAAACGCAAAGCGATTATTGATGATACGCTGCTCTCCCGTCTGCTGATTGAGCTGTCTATTCAGGAGTATCGTCCGTATCATCTGATCGCTGCTGCACATAATGAGATATAAAGGCCAAGCTTTGCAAAAGGAAACCTATGGATCTTGCTGCATCTGGGTTGAATGGATGTAGCTTGACGGTTCGTTACAGTCTACTGGATCGGCTGCAACTTGAAATTGGTACCATCGAGCTGGATTAGCAGATTCTGTGCAGTCATATATTCAAAAAGCTGAATGACCGAGTGGAAATCAGCCGGTTTGAGACGACGTACCAGCACCTGTGCTGCCGGAAGATGCTGCAAAAAGTGACTGAAAAATCCTGCGTCGATCCAGCTATTATCATGAATGCGTACTTCAATAGGCAGACCGCTATCACTTTTGAAAAGACAGTGTTCTCCATGGGGATCGATATTCCAGTACTGGCCTTTATACCAGATTGGCTTCAGGTCATCTTGTTCAATAACATTTTCGAAACGGGAAACTTTTTGTTCTATAGACATGTTCTGATTGCATTTTGCTGTCAACAGCGACTCGAATAGTTGTCTGGCCATTCGTGTATAAAGTTCTGTAAACCGGATCGTCTCCTGGACAATCTCCGGTGTATATGGATCGGTAATCATGCTGTGGTGCCTCCTGTAGTTTCAACTATACGTGTGACTGATCCACCATTATACCATGCGATGCTATAATAGGGGGATAAGGATATCAGGACAGGAGATATTAGACCAATGGAATATGACAAATACAAGATAAAAGTCCAAAAGGAAGTCGAACGCCGGGGCTTGACTTCGGTTCTTAACGATACGCGCTGGAACCGGCTGCTGCAGGGGATTTATAAACGGTTACCTTTTGCTCCACCTTTTCAGATGAAGGATGTGTTGGAGGAACTGCCATACCCGGAGTATTTTGAACAGGATGTAAATTATAATGGAGACTGGCATGCCGCTATTGGAGATATGTCGGATGATGCTCGGTTTACCCCCTTGCAAAATCCGGCTTTGCGCATCAAACCCAGACGTCTCGAGTATCAGGGACGTCTGGTTGAGTCGCGTCTGCTTGATATAGAGCAGGAATTTGTTACACTACTGAGGGAAGAACGCATCCCCTATGTCAAAAAAGGCAATGATTACTGGATCTATGGGTATGCGACTGCAGAGCAATTTGCCGAGATTCATATGGATTCATAGATTAAAGTGATTTAAGAATTGTATTTATATTCAATCCAAAATATTGAATTTATAATGTGCTGTAATTGAAAATAAAATCATTTATCTGTATTTTCAAGAAAAACAGCTATGCTTCGACTATAAGCCATTTTCAATCCAATCGGTTCTAGTTGGCGAACAGGAATAAACCAATTGTCACCGAGTGATTCCAGAGATTTTTTGCTCACCGTCATTATATGTCCATTACGCTCCAATCGAATATCAGCCAGTTCCATTGTCACTTGAGTTCCAGTTTGCGCTGCAAGATCAGTAAGAGGAACATAAATATTACCGTTTTTGCGGAAAGAACCATGTCTGCTATAGCGAATATATTTATTATTCACAAGTACTGGAACCGGTAATTCAAGACTAAATAGATGATCGTATTTAAAATTATCGTAATGATCCGCATCACGGATAGTCAGACTATCATACCCGGCGGTAACAGCGGTACCAGTTAGAAGGTCATGGTAGACATCTCTGTAATCTCCGGGCCGTGAAGTTTCATACTTAATACGCAGCAAAGTATTGCTATCAAAGATAAGTCGGTACACTCCAAGGCCGTAATCTGGCTTGATTTTGCTTACCAGACTCATATCTTTGGTATTATACACATATACTGTGAAATCGAGTTTGCGCATATGCTCACCAAGGATTTCGGTAGCAAATGCAATGCTTTTGCCATCTGGAGAAAATACGGGTGAGGCATAAGTAAAAATACGGCCCTTGGTATTTAGGATCACTTTTTTGCTACTGCCTTTAATCCAAGTCACACGAGCAGCATTTTGTTTATTCGGTGTTGTGTAATATTCCAGCTTCAACTTGCCACCATTTCCATGTAAATATCGGATAGTAGCCCCTGATTTTTCAACTTCCTCATATTTGATTTGCACAGGTGTAAGCTTGCCATGAGACTGAACTTTATAATTTTGAATCCGCTCATTATCTTTGTTTAGAGTAGATATAATATAGTCGGTATGCTGACAGCCTGAGGTGCATGAAGCTTTTAGCTGATCGACAGTTTCAATCGCACTATACGCGCCTTTTGTAAACAGGGGCTTCATTGTATCAAGAGAGTAAGTATGTAAATGTACCTCATTATTTAAATAATCATGTACTTGATAAAGCTGCAATTGAGGTAAAATAGTAATCCATGTTGCTTCTTGGTATTCTGCCATTTTAGTCAGGCTACCTGTAGTCAAATCGAATCGGTATAATGCTTCCCCTCCATCGCCAGGAATAATACCTTCTGTAGGCAAACTGGCATATGCACGCAATTGACTGGATGAGCCATCAATAACTCCATGAATCTCGGAAATATTACCATTCAGCTTTTGTTTGGGATTCAACGAAGAATCCTCAAAAGCGTAATTCACTCTAGTTCGCGCACCAGTATCAAAATCAGACTGAATGACAGTAATATCAATATGAGCATTGTTGTTTACATACTGGGTAAAATCGAATATGACTTCATAACGCGTTCGATCGGAACTGGGAAATACAATCTGGTCGGCTGCAACAGCAAAAGAAGCAGGAAACAAAGTGCACCCGAGCAGAATAAAAGCGATTAAAATTTTGATAGAACCGATAGAAGGTTTGTTTAAGCTGAATATCCTCAAAAAATCTCCACCTTTATGTATAGTTCGTTAGTTAAAACGATATTTGCATTTGTTTATTATATGATTCTTTAGGACTATAAGTAAATGTATAAATAGATTCTAAAGTCCTTTAAAGTAGGCGCGTGTTTGAATACGAATCAAATTACAGGAAAATTATCATGAAGTAACAAAGCAGGAATGAATCGAATTTGCAGCAGATTAAGGATATAGCGACGTTTAATATGCAAAAAGAGAGCCTGCTAATGAGCAGCTCTCTTTTTGTGATTTTTTTGGAAACGATAGCCATCCTGTCTCTAGCTCCATCTCCTCAAAAGATAATCAAATCAACAAATATTTACTTCGTCAGGATTTTTACTTCTTTTGGTCCCAACGTTACATTGATAGAACCACCATTAACGGTTACAGAATCGGTACCCATCTGATTTTTCAGTACAGTTCCATTGCCGAAGTTATCCAGGTTCGGAATCGTGCGTGTTTCATTGCCCCATGAGTTGTTGATCAGCACAACCACTTCATCGGTACCACTGGAGCGTTGATAGGCATAGAATGTATTGTCGACCCATTTCTCTTTTTGCGAACCGTTTTGCAGAGCCGGGTGGCTGTTGCGGATTGCGTTGACTTTAGCGATATATTTGTACAGTTCATTGTTGGTATCAAACTTCATGTCTTCACGGTTGGCTGGATCGTCACCACCATTGAAGCCTTGTTCGGTACCTTGATACACAATCGGAATACCACGTGAGGTCAGCAGGAAGCCAAGAGCAGCCTTGAGCTGAGGCCATTTGTCGGAACTGGCGCCCGGTTTGCCGGTTGCTTCATTCAGGAAACGCTTCACATCATGGTTATCGAGGAATGTACCATTCAGATTAGGATTTTTGTAACGTGAATCCTGAGTGTAGCGTTCTTTGATCAGATTCATGGAGCCATCTTTGGCAAATACATCACGCATTGTGTAATACATTGGGAAGTCCAGTACCGCATCCAGATAGTTACTGTAGTCGCCTACATAGACAGGATCACCATGGAATATTTCACCAATAGTGAATGTATTAACCGCAGTATCAAAGTCTTTCAGGAACCATTTTGGTACATGCTTGGCTGTATCGACACGCAAGCCGTCTACATTGGATTGCTGGATGATCCATTTCCCCCAATTTTTCAGTTCGGTGGCAACTGCCGGACTCTCCTGCTTCAGATCGTCGAGACTGGCTACATCACCATTCTCGATACGGGATTGATTATTGGAGTTGTAGTCATTTTGAGTAATCTCACCGGCATTGTGATACCAGTCTGGTTTGTCGAATGGTGCTTTGGCTGTGCCATTGCCTGGCAGGAAATCACCGGTATGGTTAACCACGACATCCAGCATAACAGCGATGTTTTTACTATGAGCTGTTTTGACAAGCTCCTGGAATTTGGCCATGTTACCCAGATGACCATCTACAGAGTAGAAGTCATACGTGTGATAGCCATGATAAGCAGCTACGCTTTTTTGCATCGTTACTGGAGTGATCCAGATCGCAGTGAAGCCCATGTTTTTGATATAGTCCAGGCGGTTGATAATCCCTTGGAAGTCGCCGCCATGCCACTGAATCGGCTGGCTTTTGTTGGAGTTGAAGCCACCGTAGTTATCATTGCTTGTATCGCCATTATCAAAGCGATCCGTCATGATAAAGTAGATACTGCGCTTGCTCCAGTCCACCGGTCCAAAATTGTCTGCTGGCGGTGGTGTCGTCGGATCAGTTGGTGGAGGTGTTACCGTACCGCCTGGTGCACCGGCAGTAATAGTACCGGGAGCACTGTTAGCGCCTGGCACATAGGTGGAAGTACCAGTGTTGAAGAAATAATTTTTAGAACCGTTATTATCCCATGTTCCGGTACCGTTATTGAATACCGCTTCCAATTTGGAATACGTACCAATGTTAATCGTTGTTTTGGCATAGCCGCTAATCTCGGCATCGGTCATCTTCACTCCAGGTGCTGCCGTCCAGTTACCGTCAGCCTGACGATAATGTATGTACGGAGTGGCAAAGCCCTTTTTGTAATACACGGTAACTGAATTATCTGCCGCATTTGTCGTAGAACCACCGACAGCAGATAGCAGCGAGACGAGCAGCAGCATCGCAAACAAAAGAGATGCCCACTTTTTGAACTTCATTTTACCAGGTAACAAATAAATCAATCCTCCTTGATATAATGTTGTGCAAACGTTTACGCAACTTATTATAAGATAACGATTACAAAATTGGAATAAGGAAGATATATAAAGATCTGGATGGAAATTACTTCAGAGAAAGATACTAAACTATGTAAATCAATATAATAATACTACTTCTAAATAGCTATATATCTAATGGTAAATCAGGAAAAAGAAAATAGCGAAATAGCACGATTTAAATCGTATTAAATCAGATATTAATAACAGAAGGAAGAAGTGGATGTGGATATATGATTCTATTTTATATACTGATATTTTGATGAAGATCCTTATTAAAGAATAAAGGAAGATATAATATTAGCGAGTATAAGTTCAATAAAATGAAAATAGTATACGGTTGCTAGGAATCAAAGTCCGAGAATAATTAGTGAAATGGTTTGCACATATCAATGATTTATTATGTAAATAATTAAGTATATAATCCTAAAGATGTGAATTGAATAATCGATAGATAGTTGTATTGGACAATTGGAGAACAGTTATCCTGATCTATTTCAAGCTTATTAAAATAAAGTACATAATTCAGTTGCATAATCAAAACGAAACGAAGCAAAAGCCAGCATGAACGGAAAAATCTCCGTTTGCGCTGACTTTTGCTTTATTTTAATCTGCTAGTTTATATTACCAGGCAACAAATTCAGCATGGTAGAATGCCGATTTAGGATTTTCACTGGTGGTACTGACAGCGACTCTAAATTCCCCTTGCTCGAATTCGGATTCCAGGGTTCCAAAAAATCCACTTGCCGGACCATGCACAATTCTTACATCACGCGGTTCCCACTTTTTCTTGTTATAGTCGTAAAACTCATAAGATACAATCATCTTCTCGTTATCGGCGAGAGGAAGATATAGAGACAGATTAGTATTCCCAGTTGATCCGATTTTATTGGTATAAGCTACATCTGTAGAGCCATGAAGTGATAAAGTACCATCCAACTCGCCCATTAGAGCGGGAGTCACCTCTTTTTGAACCTGTTGGGCATGAACAGCAGGAATAAAACTCAGCATCATCACCAGAGCAATACATACACATAACCATCTTTTCATCAACATTAGTCATTTCTCCTTTAGTAAAGAGGATAAGATACATGTGAGACAGATCATCGCCAGCATTTCCTTTAAAAAAGATAACGCTTACAGATCTCCCTTCTGGATCAAATTTTGAAGTTGACGATGGAAATGAACAGATATTCATATATGTGTATTGTGGTGTAGCTCTGCATTCGTACAAGGTAGGCATATAAAAGGAAGATATCTTTTTAAAAGCTACCCGTATTGCTTTTCCATCGTTAACATTCGTAACTACCTATAATTTACCATCTATTCTGATGCAAAAGTAGATTATCCATTGGTAATTTTCAATGTATTTCGATGTATAAGGACATTCCCGAACATACAAAGGGGATTCCCTAATGGGCATGACAGACAATCAATTCCATAATAAAAAGACCGAATGATTATACAGCCGGATTCCGCTGTCCGTTCTGTATAACAAATAAGGAGTGTTCAACATTCATGAAACGTAAATATAAGCTGAATTTTTTCAAGCCGATTGAGAGCTACTCGAATAACTGGTCCGTTCTGGAAGAGAAAAACCGCGAGTGGGAAAATATGTACCGGCAGCGCTGGTCTCATGATAAAGTCGTGCGAACAACACACGGCGTCAACTGTACCGGCTCCTGCAGCTGGAAAGTATTTGTGAAAAATGGAATTATCACCTGGGAAAATCAGCAGATCGATTATCCATCCTGTGGTGCGGATATGCCGGAATTTGAACCTCGCGGATGTCCGCGTGGCGCTACATTTTCCTGGTATGAATA
Source organism: Paenibacillus shenyangensis (assembly GCF_000346635.1). NCBI lineage: Bacteria > Bacillati > Bacillota > Bacilli > Caryophanales > Paenibacillaceae > Paenibacillus > Paenibacillus shenyangensis. Next base: position 67,454 of record NZ_AOIG01000008.1, on the reverse strand, counting down.
CAGTCCGCTGCGTATCAAATATCCTTATATGCGCGGCAAGCTGGTTCGTCTCTGGCAGGCCGCTCTGGCAGAGCACACCAATCCGGTTGATGCCTGGGCAAGTATTGTAGAAGATCCAGCCAAAGCCGACATTTACAAAAAAGCGCGCGGTAAAGGCGGTCATGTACGTGTTAGCTGGGAAGATGCGATGTATCTGATCTCTGCACAGCTGATTTATACGATCCGTAAATATGGACCGGATCGTATCGCTGGCTTTACACCGATTCCGGCTATGTCGATGATCAGTTACGCGTCGGGAGCGCGGTTTATCTCGCTGCTGGGCGGACAAATGCTCAGCTTCTATGACTGGTATGCGGATCTGCCGCCAGCTTCTCCGCAAATCTGGGGTGAACAGACAGATGTACCGGAATCTTCGGACTGGTACAATGCCGGCTATCTGATGATGTGGGGGTCGAACGTACCGCTGACCCGTACACCGGATGCCCACTTTATGACCGAAGTTCGTTATAAAGGAACCAAAGTCGTCTCGGTCGCACCCGATCTGGCGGAGAACGTGAAGTTTGCCGATAACTGGCTGGCTCCTCATCCGGGAACGGATGCTGCACTCGCACAGGCTATGACGCATGTCATTCTGGATGAATTTTACCAGCAGCGTCAGGAACCGATGTTCATGAACTATGCCAAGCAGTATACCGATATGCCTTTCATGATCCTGCTGGACCCTCATGAAGACTCTCTCAAAGGAGGCCGCTTCCTGCGTGCCAGTGATCTGGGCAATATGTCCGAGCACGCTGACTGGAAGCCGGTGATTTATGACCAGACCGCTGGCGAACTGATCGTACCGAACGGAACGATGGGACAGCGCTGGGAAAAGGATGCCAAATGGAATCTGATTCTGGAACGTGAAGATGGAACGGTCATTGAACCTGCTCTCAGTGTAGAAGGACCGGATGCCGAGTGGCTGGAAGTGGTATTCCCTTACTTTGATAATAGTGGGAACGGAATTTTTAAACGCGTGATTCCGGCACAGAAAATCACACTGGCTGATGGAACAGAGCGCTATATTGCCACCGTCTATGATCTGATGATGAGTCAGTACGGCGTAGCACGCACAGACAGTGAATACAACGCACGCGGCTACGATGATGCGAGCTCGTATTATACACCAGCCTGGCAGGAGAAAATTACAAGTGTCAAAGCGTCGGTCGTTGTACAGATCGCCCGTGAATTCGCCCAGAATTCAATTGATACTGGTGGTCGTTCGATGATCATCATGGGCGCCGGCATCAATCACTGGTTTAACAGTGATACGATTTACCGGGCTATTCTGAATCTGGTTGTACTGACTGCTTCACAGGGTGTGAACGGCGGCGGCTGGGCGCATTATGTCGGTCAGGAGAAATGTCGCCCGATCGAAGGATGGTCCACGGTTGCTTTTGCCAAAGACTGGCAGGGTCCGGCACGTCTGCAGAATGCGACGTCGTTCTTCTACTTTGCCACCGATCAGTGGAAGTATGAAGAGAGCGGTGTAGATTCACTCAAATCACCGGTAGGTGGAGAAGTCAATTATCAGCATCCAGCGGATTATAATGTACTCGCTGCACGTCTGGGCTGGCTCCCATCCTATCCGCAGTTTAACAAAAACAGCCTGCTGTTCGCGGAAGAGGCGGCACAGGAAGGTCTGAAGACCAATGAAGAAATTATCAAGCGTTCGGTGGAGCAGATTACTTCACGTCAGACCCGCTTTGCTGTAGAAGATCCGGATGCACCGGAGAACTTCCCGCGTTCGCTGTTTATCTGGCGTTCCAATCTGATCTCCAGTTCTGCCAAAGGCCAGGAGTACTTTATGAAGCATCTGCTCGGCGCATCCGATGATCTGCTGGCTACACCTAATGAAGAAGACAAGCCGGAAGAGATCGTATGGCGTGAAGATGTACAGGGCAAGCTAGATCTGATGGTAGCACTGGACTTCCGGATGACGACTACACCGCTCTATGCGGATATCGTACTGCCAGCAGCGACCTGGTACGAGAAGACCGATTTGTCTTCCACTGATATGCACCCGTTTGTGCATCCGTTCAATCCGGCGGTTAATCCACTATGGGAATCCAGATCCGACTGGGACATTTATCGCGGACTGGCAGAGACATTCTCCGATATGGCCAAAACACATTTGCCAGGGGTATACAAAGATCTGGTAACAGCACCGCTCGGTCATGATTCCATGGGAGAAATTTCACAACCAATGGGAATGGTCAAAGACTGGGCCAAAGGCGAAGTAGCTGCCCAGCCAGGCAAGACAATGCCAAGCTTCAGTATTGTAGAACGTGATTACACCAAGATTCATGATAAATACGTATCACTCGGACCGAATCTGGCGATCGGCAAGACCGGAGCACATGGAGTCAGCTTCTCGGTAGCCGAGGAATATGAAGAATTGAAGCGTCTAAACGGTGTCTACTATGATGAGACCGTCAAGGACGGACTGCCTAAGCTACAGACCGCCCGGCAGGTAGCAGATACCATATTGCATCTGTCCTCTGCTACTAATGGACGCGTCTCCCAGAAAGCCTACGCTCAAGCCGAACTGGATTCAGGTGTAGAGCTGCGAGACATCTCCGCCGACCGGGCTGCCGAGAAGATTACGTTCCAGAGCATTACCGCCCAGCCGCGTGAAGTTATTCCGACACCGGTATTCAGCGGTTCGAACAAGCAGGGACGCCGGTATTCACCATTTACAACCAATATTGAACGTCTGGTGCCTTTCCGTACACTGACCGGACGTCAGCATTTCTATATCGATCATGAGATTTTCCAGCAGTTTGGCGAAGCCATGCCGGTCTACAAGCCGACCCTTCCGCCGATGGTATTCGGTCCTCGCGACAAGGAAGTTCGTGGTGGACAGGATGCACTGGTACTGCGCTATCTGACACCGCATGGTAAATGGAATATTCACTCCACCTACCAGGATAACCAGCATATGCTGACTCTGTTCCGCGGTGGTCCAACGGTATGGATCAACAATGAAGATGCAGCTGCCCATGATCTGAACGATAACGACTGGCTGGAAGTATATAACCGCAATGGTGTCGTAACCGCACGCGCTGTAGTCAGTCACCGGATGCCGCGTGGCACCATGTTCATGTATCATGCGCAGGACAAGCATATTAACGTACCGGGATCGGAAATTACGGATACGCGCGGCGGCAGTCATAACGCACCGACACGCATTCATATGAAACCGACACAGATGGTCGGAGGTTATGCACAGCTCAGTTACGGATTTAACTACTACGGCCCGATCGGTAATCAGCGCGATGTGTACGTAGCTGTCCGCAAAATGAAGGAGGTTAACTGGCTTGAAGATTAAAGCGCAAGTCGCCATGGTAATGAACCTGGATAAATGTATCGGCTGCCACACGTGCAGCGTGACCTGTAAAACAACCTGGACCAACCGCAAAGGTGCAGAATATATGTGGTTCAACAATGTAGAGACCAAGCCGGGTATCGGTTATCCGAAGCGTTGGGAAGATCAGGAGATCTATCGCGGTGGTTGGCAGCTGCGCAAGGGCAAGCTGGAACTTAAGTCCGGCAGCAAGCTGTCCAAAGTCGCACTCGGTAAAATCTTTTATAATCCGGATATGCCCGAGATGCGCGATTATTATGAGCCATGGACATATAACTACGAGAATCTCACCAATGCCAAGGATCAAAAACATTCACCGGTTGCCCGTCCGCATTCGGCAGTTACCGGCGAAAAAATGGATTTGAACTGGGGTCCCAACTGGGAAGATGATCTGGCCGGAGCGCATATTACCGGCCCGCTCGATCCCAATATCGAGAAGATTGAAGAAGAGATCAAGTTCAACTTTGAAAAGTCATTCATGGTCTATCTGCCACGTCTGTGCGAACACTGTCTGAATCCGAGCTGCGTCGCTTCGTGTCCATCAGGAGCGATGTACAAACGGGATGAAGACGGAATTGTACTGGTCGATCAGGAAGCCTGCCGCGGCTGGCGTTACTGCATGACCGGCTGCCCTTACAAAAAAGTATACTTCAACTGGCAGACCAACAAAGCCGAGAAATGCACGTTCTGCTTCCCACGTGTAGAAGCCGGACTGCCAACGGTCTGCTCGGAGACCTGTACCGGCCGTATTCGTTATCTGGGTGTACTGCTGTATGATGCGGATCGTGTCAGCGAAGCAGCTTCCCTAGAAAATGAACAGGATCTGTACAAAGCCCAGTGTGATCTGTTCCTCGATCCGAACGACCCGGCTATTATTGCCCAGGCTCGCAAGGATGGTATTACCGAAGACTGGATCGAAGCAGCGAAAAACTCACCGGTATACAAACTGGCGATTGAATACAAACTGGCATTCCCGCTGCATCCGGAATACCGCACAATGCCAATGGTCTGGTATGTACCACCACTGAGCCCGATCATGAACTATTTTGAAGGCAAAGACTCAATCGAGAATCCGGATATGATTTTCCCGGCGATCGAAGAGATGCGTACACCTATCCAGTATCTGGCGAATATGCTGACAGCAGGAGACACCGTTACAGTAAAAGAATCCTTGCAGCGTATGGCGATGATGCGTGCTTATATGCGTGCCAAGTCTACCAATCAGGAATTCGATGAGAGCCGTCTGGAGCGGGTCGGATTGACTGTACGTCAGATCGAGCAGATGTATCGTTTGCTGGCGATTGCCAAGTACGAAGACCGTTTCGTTATCCCGACTTCGCACAAAGAAGGTCATATGGACCCTTACCGTGCACAGGGTCTGGCCGGTTACAGCGATATGATGGGCAATACCAGCATGGGCAGCGGCTGTAATGGCTGCAGCGCGATTGATTCCATGAGTACGAATCAGGTCGACAAAGATGGTCGTCCGGTTCATGACGAGAACTTCTACGGGGGGATCTGGCGTGATTGATCTGATGCAGTTATATACGTATAAACCTTCTTTTCACTTTTTTGCCCGTCAGCTGATGTATCCGGAGAAGCTGGATTTTCATCCGGATCTGCTGGCCGAGTCTTTTGAAGAAAACCATCCGGGGCGCGAACATGCGCACCGGTACTGGGAGCTCATGCATAATCTGAGCATGGAGCAGATTCAGGAGATGTACACAGAGACTTTTGATTTTCAAAAAGATTGTGCACTGTATATGACCTATTTCAAATTCGAAGAAGCCAAGGAGCGCGGTCAGATGCTGGCCAAGCTCAAAATTCTGTATGAGATGTTCGGCCTGGAAATGCCCGAGGGCGAGCTGCCGGACTTCCTGCCCCTGATGTGCGAATTCCTGTATGCGGCAGAGTGGAAGCATGATCCGCGTGCCGGAGAGAATTTTAAAATGCTGCTGGCCATTCTGGAAGATGGAACATACCATCTGGTTCGGGCGCTGGAGAAGCTGAACAGTCCATATTACCATCTGGTCAAAGGACTGCGTGAGACATTGAAAGCTTGTGTGAGACAGGAGGCACCAGCTCATGAACATGAGTGAGCAGTTTTTGTGGGTGATATTCCCTTATATGTGTATCGTCGTTTTTATTGTAGGACATATATTCCGTTACCGGACCGATCAGTTCAGCTGGACAGCCAAATCCAGTGAATTTATTGAGAAAAAGCAGCTTATGCTCGGCAGTCTGCTGTTCCATCTGGGTGTAATCCCGGTTATTCTCGGCCATGTGGCAGGGCTGGGGATTCCCAAGACCTGGATGAACTCGCTTGGAGTAAGCGAGCATCTGTATCATATGGGCGCAGTGTATGGCGGTGGATTCTTCGGCGTAGTGACGCTGGCAGGGATGTTCCTGCTGACTGCGCGGCGCTTCACGATTCGCAGTGTGCGTCGTCTAAGTACAGCATCCGATCTGATCGTCAACGTGCTGCTACTGTTTATCGTCTTTATGGGTCTGTATGCGACACTGTTTACCAACTTTGCCCGTCCGGAGTTTGATTACCGGGAGACGATCTCGATCTGGTTCCGCGGACTGTTTATGCTGAGTCCGGATCCGGCGCTGATGCGGGATGTACCTGTTTCTTTTAAAATCCACGCCTTGACCGGTTTTGCGATTTTTGCATTCTGGCCATTTACCCGTCTGGTGCATGTGTGGAGTGTTCCATTGAATTATGTAGGCAGAAGTTATATCCTGTATAGAAGACATAAATCGAGCTGAGGAGAGAGGGCGCTGCCTTCTTTCCCTGTTCCATGAGGAGACCATACGATGAATAACAAGGTGGATTATCAGCTGGAGCTGGATCAGATCCGAGCGATCTGTGGGTATGATTTGATGGCGCTCGCGCTCGTGGAACCAGCCGAATACCACTATGTAATCAAGTGGAAATATGCTTCCGGCAATCTGAATGAACGCTTCAGAGGCATTGTGCTTCAGAGCGGGCGCGGGGTAGCCGGTATGGTATTCAAAACAGGCAAGCCCTTTATGTTCTCGTCGGTTCATGATGATGTCCCGCAGGATGCATTGTTCAATTATCCGATTATCCGAACAGAGCAACTGACGAGTATTGGGGCAGTACCGGTCTGGAATGATACGAGAGTAGCGGGTGTGCTGCTGGGCGGATTCCGTGATGAACAGCGTGTCACGCGCCAGAGCGTACAGCAATTGCTGGAATTGACGCGTCGTGGTATTGGCGAGCTGAACGGAAAGGAGTTTCTGCTGAATTGAATCAATCAGGAGATACAGAACAGTTGGATACATTGATGCAAAAGCTGTATAACAACAGTATGGAAGCCATGTTTTTCTTTAATCGTCAGGGCAAGGTGCTGGCCATGAATCCGGCAGCCGAACAGATCGTGAATGAAGATGTACTGCAGCAGCTCTATCAGGGTAAAGCCCAGGCGATCTGCGGCGTCTGCCGTGGATATATGAGCGATACAGAGCTGCGTACGTGTCTGGCATGCTATTTTACCAGTCCGGAATCGGAGGAATTCTCTTCTTTTCAGGTATATCTGGATACCAAGGAAAAAGGGATGGTCCCTTACGCGGCTACATACCATACGATTGACCGGGAGAATGGTGTATATGTGTTCATGCTGCGGGATCTGACCCGTCAATTCAAGACGCAGGAAAAGTTCTATCAGAACAAAATGATGAAGCATGTGATCGAAGCACAGGAGAATGAACGCAAACGCATATCCAGAGAACTGCATGATAGTGTAGCTCAGGAACTGATGAGTGCCGTGATAGATTTGCGCGTGCTCAAGTACATGACAGCAGACGAAGAACTGCTCAAAAAAATGAAACAAACCGAGGCTTCCATGACACGGTTGCTCGATGATATACGTAATCTGGCGGTTGAGCTGCGCCCGGCTGCACTGGATGATTTTGGACTGGAGGCGGCTTTCCGCTCCCATTTCAAAAAGATTAATGAAAGTTACGGATTCACCATTGTATTCGATTCCGGTCTGGAGCAGCGGCGTTACAGCAATGAACTGGAGACTGTCATCTACCGGATCGGTCAGGAAGCGATTCTGAATGCACTCAAATATGCACAGGTCGATATGATTCATGTCTCTTTGCAGGACAATGATAATCTGCTGCAGCTGATTGTCGAAGACGACGGGGCAGGATTCAATCCAGGTGATGCACCTACAGGAACCGGTCTGGGTCTCTACGGGATGCAGGAACGCGCCGAACTGGTCGGCGGACATGTGAATATATTTTCTGCGGCAGGCAGGGGAACACGGATTGTCGTGGAGATTCCCGTACAGCCCCAGCCGCAGGAGCAGTGAGGAGATAGAATAGATGAAAATTGTAATCGCGGATGATCATGCGATTGTCCGGAGCGGATTTGCGATGATACTGAATTTTCAGCCGGATATGGAAGTGGTCGGCACGGCAGCAGACGGGATCGAGGCGTATACCATGGTCGCCAAGCATCAGCCCGATATTCTCCTGATGGATCTCAGTATGCCCCCGGGAGAGAGCGGACTGATTGCTACCGGCAAGATCAAGGACGATTACCCCGATACCCGTATATTGATCCTGACCATGCATGATGACGAAGAATATCTGTTCCATGTACTGCGTAACGGAGCATCCGGTTATGTACTCAAAAATGCGCCGGATGAAGAGCTGCTGCTCGCGATTCGTACGATTCACGAGGGAGGCACCTACATTCATCCCAAGCTGGCGACTTCACTTGTACGCGAGTTTGTCAAAAATGACACCAGTGCAGGCAGCGAGGATGTCTACGAACTGCTTTCCCGCCGGGAACTGGAGATTCTGCCGCTGATCGCTAAAGGATACGGTAATAAGGAAATCGCCGAAAAGTTGTTTATTTCCGTTAAAACGGTAGAAGCGCACAAAGCCAAGATTATGGAAAAGCTGAATCTCAAAAGCCGTCCTGAATTGGTAGAGTATGCACTAAAGAAAAAAATATTGGATTTCTAAATGCATTATTTTGCGGATACGAGGTATTTGCAAGAGATGCAGTAGAGAACCATTCATAGTAGAGACAGGCTGTTTCCCAAGGGAGACGGCTTGTTTGGTTTATCATGATTTGGTCTATCATGTTTTGTGAAAGAGAGCATTCTATTGAATTTCACATTTAAATATTATAGAATTCAATTAAGTCATTGAATATAAAGGGTGAGTACAACTATGGATAACAAGCAAATTGCTGATCATTATAAAGAACAATTATTTCTCCAATATGCACGTATCGGAAAATGTCTATCCAGCGAGAGACGGCTGGAGATCCTGAATCTGCTGTCCAATGGTCCCAAAGCAGTCGAAGCGCTGGCTCATCAATCCGGTATGAGCGTCGCCAATGTATCGCGACATCTACAGATTCTACTGGATGCGAATCTTGTACGCTTTACCAAAAAAGGAACTTATGTAATCTATTGCCTGGCAAACCCGCAGGTAGCGGAATTTTTGCAATCGTTATGGAAAGTGTCCGAGAATCAGCTTCCGGACGTGCCACGCATCAAGCAGGATATCCTAAACAATTACCAGACTGTCCAGACGATCTCCAAAGAAGAGGTACTGCAGCGGATGAACAACGGCAACTTCCTCGTGCTGGATGTTCGTCCAAAAGACGAATATGAAGCCGATCATGTGGAAGGTTCTATTTCTGTACCTATGGAGGAGCTTGATGAATACCTGGAGACGGTACCTGAAAATACAGAAATGGCAACGTACTGTCGCGGGCCTTACTGCGTATTCACGACGCAGGCGGTCGAGAAAATCCAACAAAAAGGCTTTAAGGCATATCGTATTGACGAAGGGATAGTAGAGTGGCGGCTGGGATAAACGATATAATCTCTTAAAAGAACACAAATAGATTTGTGTTCTTTTTTTATTGTTTGACTATGTTAAACTTTGTTGTGGATAGTTGATAATTATCAACGAACCTCCTATATTTACTGGCGACATAAGATTCTGTTCGCTTTGAAGCATATTCCAACTGAAGCATTTCAAGATATAGTAGGAAGTTATACATAACTCCAAAGGAATATAAGTATCTACATAACGCAAGGGACGAGGAGGCAGACAATTCATGTCAGGAACGAATGTATGGGATGCGGAGTGGGAGATTAGCGAAGAGCAGGCGCGGACGCTGATCGGTAGACAATTCCCACAGCTGTCATCGAAACGAGTGAAGCGATTAGGCTGGGGCTGGGACAATACAGTTTTTCTCATCGGTAACGAGTATGTATTCCGATTCCCAAGAAGAACGATTGCGGTTGGCTCGATTCGTATAGAAGGAAAGCTGCTGCCGAAGCTGGAAACCTATATCACCATCCCCTATCCGAAACCATTATTTTATGGCGACGCAAGTGATGAATACCCGGCACCATTTCTTGGATATGCCTACGTGTCAGGAGATTTCCCAATCGGGTTGACGGAAGAACGCCGTGCTTTATCGGCAGAGACGCTGGCGAAATTTTTACGAAGATTACACGAGTTTCCGGTGCAGGAAGCGGTGAAGTGCGGAGTTCAGCAAGATCATCGCAACTTAACGGATATAGCAGCGCGCAAAGTAAAATTGGAGAGCTTTCTATCGAAAGTAGCTGAACATTTGTCACTGGAGGAGTCCAGTGTGATCGAAGCGTATATAAGCAGGCTGCAAAAAGACCGTGTTGAATCAGTGAATGTACTGCTGCATGGAGATCTTCATTTTAAAAATATGCTTATAAATGAGAAAGGGATCATTTCCGGCATCATTGATTGGGGTGATTTGAGTGTAGGACATCCGGCTTGCGACTTGAGCGTTGCTTATAGCTTTTTACCACCTTATGCTCGCGGTGTATTTTTTGAAACGTACGGAGGAGCGGACGAGGAGACGAGAATGCTGGCGCGGCTAATCGCAGTATACATCCCCATGCTGATCTTAATGCAAGCCATCGATGACGGAAATGAAGCAATTGCGTCAGAAGCGAAATCCAATATCATGCGGGCACTGTCGGATTAGGCTCCTTATTTCGTTGCGGCTATAGGACGTGGCGATCGGTACTATTTTGTCATCTAAAGAAGGCGCTAACCTACAATCCTTCTTTTCTAATCCTGCTTTGTGTTGAGAAACATGTTTGGGACTACGCTTTTTAAAAATCTATGCGTTTTACAATTGAGTTTTGCAGCAGATAAAATACCGCACTTAAATTAAATATATAAAATGATTTCCGGCGTATCTTGAAAAGGGTTGACGGGAATCATTTTCGGATCTATAATTCAATTATTCAATTGAATAAAAAAAGAGACGTGAAATATGATCTGAAGGAGTGGATCTTATGTATAAATCAATCATTGTAGGTACCGGGCCTGCCGGTCTGACCGCTGCAATCTATCTGGCGCGCGCCAATATGAATCCGCTGGTTATTGAGGGACCCGAACCTGGTGGTCAGCTGACTACTACAACAGAAATCGAGAATTATCCCGGTTTTCCCGAAGGTATACTGGGGCCCGAATTGATGGATAATATGCGCAAACAGGCAGAGCGCTTTGGAGCCGAATTTTATACGGGATGGGTAAACAAAGTGGATCTGTCCAAGCGCCCATTTACACTACAGGTAGAAGGCAAAGGGGAACTGGTAACAGAGACACTGATTATTTCCACTGGAGCAAGTGCCAAGTATCTGGGAATTCCGAATGAACAGGAAAATATCGGGCGCGGTGTAAGCACATGTGCTACCTGTGACGGTTTCTTTTTCCGTAACAAAGAGATAATAGTGGTTGGTGGAGGAGATACGGCGCTGGAAGAGGCACAGTTTCTGACACGATTTGCTTCCAAAGTAACTATTGTGCATCGGCGCAATGAACTGCGTGCATCCAAAATCATGCAGGATCGTGCTCGTGCCAACACCAAGATCGAGTGGGCGCTCAACCGTACTCCGCTGGAAGTAAATGCTGATGACAAGGGTGTTACCGGCCTGTTGGTCCGCAATGAAAATACTGGCGAAGAAGAGAATCTGACTGCACATGGCGTCTTCGTAGCAATCGGCCACCGGCCTAATACCGGATTCCTAGAAGGTCAATTAACAATGGATGCCCAAGGTTATATCATGACAACACCCGGAATGACAGAAACCAATATTCCCGGCGTATTTGCCTGCGGTGACGTTCAGGATAGTCATTATCGTCAGGCAATTACTGCAGCCGGTAGTGGGGCAATGGCTGCTATGGATAGTGAGAAATTCGTAGAATCTCTGGTAAGCGTAGGAGTGTAATGATGTATATTCTGAGCATAATACTGCTGTTGGCAGCTGCTATATGGCTGCGGCAGCGCTGGTCGCCGGTAGATTCCCTGACCTGTCCCAAAGTCACGCTTGCAGAGCATCTGAGCTGGCTGCCTTCAACAGTGAAGCTGCTGGATATACGGGATGTAACCGACTTTGATCAGGGACATATTCCGGGTTCGATCAATATTTCGCTGGGACGACTGCCATTTGTATGGCAAAAGGAGTTATCTCCCGACGATGAAATAGTTATTCTCGCCGATAGCTGTCTAAAAAGTAAAAAAGCAGCCCGGATTTTATATCGCAAATACTTTAAAAAGCTGCATACTGTCCAAACACCAATTTTCAAGCAGTTATAATAGCAGCAGTGCTGTTATACTTCCAAACCTATTCAACAATCCAAAGGAGTGTTTTATATGAAAAAAATCGTATCCAAAGCAGAATTTGATACCGCGATTCAATCTTCCGATCTGACTGTTGCTGTATTCAAGGCAGACTGGTGCAGTGATTGTAAATTTATTGATCCATTTATGCCTGAAGTAGAAGCTCAATTCGCACAGGATGTGAATCTGGTAGAAGTTGATGTAGATCAGGTGGGTACAGTAAGTGAAGAACATAATATTATGGGTATTCCCAGCTTTGTAGCCTTCTCCGGTGGCCGTGAAGTTAGTCGATATGTGAATAAATTGCGCAAATCCCGGAGTGATATTGAACAGTTCCTGCAGCAGGCTGTCGATCTGGAGAACGCAAACCACTAAGAAATAACTATCCAGTCGGATAAAAAAGCTATTGCCCGATAAAGTGTCTACCATAATCAGGAAATGTATATGCAAAAATCAGAAAAAAGCCTCCCGACGAGCAGCATCGTTGAGGAGTCTTTTTGGGTTGTAAATATGGGGAATGCAGGATAAAACACAGACTATAGCTGTTTGAAACCCTGCCTGATCCTGCACTTAGGGATTCCCTTATCATGTACAGGGGACTCCCCTATATCCTGTCTGTAATCGCAGACCCTACAATAAAGAAGTATAAAGAACGGCCATATGGCTTCTATCAAATTGTAGCGAAACACAAGTGAAAGGTGAGTTGGATGATCAAAAAATTACAGCTATCCTTACAAACAATGAATCTGGTGCTCGGATTTATGGTATGGGTAATCATTTCGTCCCTGATGCCCTTTATCCGGGAAGATATCAACATTCCGGTCGGAAGTCTGGCAATGGTTACTGCAGTACCTGTTGTACTGGGTTCGATTCTGCGGATACCACTCGGATACTATGCAAATATCGTAGGTGCGCGGATTATCTTCATGGTCAGCTTTATCCTGTTGTTGTTCCCGGTATTCTATATCAGCCGCGCAGATTCCATGGCGGATCTGATTATCGGCGGACTGTTCCTGGGCATCGGTGGTGCTGTCTTCTCGGTAGGGGTTACATCACTGCCCAAGTATTATCCCAAAGAAAAACATGGACTGGTTAACGGGATCTATGGCATGGGCAATATCGGTACAGCGATTACGACGTTCTCTGCTCCGGTCGTGGCTACCCAGATTGGTTGGCAATCCACTGTACAACTGTATATGATCCTGCTGGCTGCTTTTATCGTGCTGAACTTCTTCCTCGGTGATCGCCGTGAAGTCAAAGTGAAAACGCCAATTATCGAGCAGATCAAAGGTGTATACAAAAATGAAAAGCTCTGGTTTTTCTCGTTGTTCTACTTTATTACCTTTGGTTCATTCGTAGCATTTACCGTCTATCTGCCCAACTTCCTGGTTGCGAACTTTGATCTCTCCAAAGTCGACGCAGGCATACGTACTGCCGGGTTTATCGCACTGGCAACGTTCCTTCGTCCGGTTGGCGGTTGGTTGGCTGACCGTTTTCAGCCTTTGTTCCTGCTGGTAGGTACATTCGCTATGTATACGATCGCTGCGATTGTACTGGCATTCTCTCCATCGATCGGATTGTATACGATCGGCAGTCTCGCGATTGCTGTCAGTGCAGGTATTGGTAACGGCGTTATCTTCAAGCTGGTACCGTTCTATTTCAACAAACAGGCAGGTATTGCCAATGGTATTGTCTCTATGATGGGTGGTCTGGGTGGATTCTTCCCGCCACTAATGCTATCGGCTATTCATGGTATCACCGGACAATATTCGATCGGATTCATGTTGCTGTCCCAGGTGGCACTGGCGAGTCTGATTATCGTAGTCTGGATGTATTATCAGGACAAACTTGCTCTCGTATCCGAAGTATTCGATTCTACAGCTCAGGGAATACTGGTCACCGATCCATCCGGATATATCAAAACGGTCAATCCGGCATTTACCCGGTTAACTGGTTATGAAGCTGACGAGGTTCTTGGACAACGACCAAGCATCCTCAAATCCGGCCGTCAATCCCAGGACTTCTACAGCCAGATGTGGGCTGAAATCAAGCAGCATGGAGTCTGGCAGGGAGCGATCTGGAACAAACGTAAAAATGGTGAAGAATATGTACAATGGCTGAATATCAGTGCAGTCAAAGATGAGACGGGCGAAGATGTTCGCTATGTCGGTACCTTCAGCGAACTGAATCAGCAGCAGCTCAAGGCGTAATATAGACATTACTATCCATATGGACAAATAAGTTCCATTATTCACATTAATTTATTACAAGCTCTACAATCCGATATCCATGAATTATAAAATATGAACTACGAAAAGAGGGAGAGCCCTGTGAATATCCGCCAGCTGACTGATACACTGAGTCGTCCGGTACGTGATTTGCGTCTGTCGGTAACCGACCGCTGTAATTTCCGGTGTGCTTATTGCATGCCAAGAGAATTGTTCGGAGACGACTATGCATTCATGCCGCGTGCCGAACTGCTGACTTTTGAAGAAATGAGCCGGCTGGTAAGACTATTCACGGGGCTGGGCGTGCAGAAGGTACGTCTGACTGGCGGAGAGCCGCTGCTTCGCAAAAATCTGGATGAGCTGGTTAGAGAAATAGGTACGATTCCCGGCGTACAGGATATGGGACTAACGACCAATGGACTGCTGCTCGGACAACACGCGGAAGCCCTTTATCAGGCAGGTCTGCGGCGGCTGAATATTAGTCTGGATGCACTGACCCCGTCTATATTCGGTCAACTTAACGGAAGAGGTGTACAGCCGCAGCATATCCTGAAGCAGATTGATTATGCCCAATCCCTGGGATTTCGGATCAAAATCAATATGGTTGTACAAAAGGGAATTAACGATGAAGAAATTCTGCCAATGGCTGAATATTTCCGTGATAAGGGAATTACGCTGCGATTTATCGAGTTTATGGATGCCGGAAGCGGTAATGGTTGGAGCTACGACAAAGTAGTGACCCAGGCAGAGATTCTCCAGCAACTGCAGAGTAGTTATGAGCTGGTGCCTGCCGAACATAATATCTACGGCGAAGTCGCCACTTACTATAGATATCGTGGTACTCGTACAGAAGTGGGTTTTATTACATCGGTCTCGCGTTCATTCTGCTCTTCATGCACCAGAGCGCGTTTGTCATCCGATGGCAAACTGTATACCTGCCTGTTTGCTTCCAGCGGCTATGATCTGCGTCAGCTGGTACGCGGCGGAGCAGCGGATGAAGAATTGCAGGATGTCATCGCCGATATCTGGGAACACCGGACAGATCGTTACTCTGATCTGCGAACCGCGCATACGGCAGCTTCCTGCCGCAGAATCGGCATGTCCTATATTGGAGGTTAATAAATAAACAGGAGGCTCAAAAGATGAACCGGTACATTCCCAATCAGCATGGGGCATGGGCTATGCTCATACTGCCTTTTTTGCTTGGTCTCAGCATCTCGGGAGGAGGCTGGATCCATCTGCCGCTGTTCCTCTGCTGGCTGGTCATGTATCTGTTCAGCTATCCGGTACTGCAGTGGATCAAGACAGGACGCAAAGACAGATATTTGCGCCCCGCAGCACTATATGGAGTATTATTGGTTCCGCTGGTTGCCGTCGTTATTGCCCAGCAGCCTCAAATGTTGATGTACGGTGCACTGCTGCTGATCTTTTTTGCTGTGCCTGCCTATTATGCCAAACGCCGTAATGAGCGTGCATTGTTTAATGATATTGTAGCGATTGTGCTGTTCAGTTCTTTCATTTATCCGGTTGTCTATATGAGTGGCACACCGGACTGGATAGCGGCAAGTAAGCTGTTTTTGCTATCGGTTTTGTATTTTACAGGTACCGCTTTATATGTAAAGACCATGATTCGCGAGAAAAAGAACCGGCGTTATTATTACATTTCCTGTGTGTATCATCTACTGCTAGTCGTGCTGGCAGCTGGCTGGAATGTATGGTTATGCATTCCTTTTGCCGTGCTGCTGATCCGGGCCGTATGGCTGCCCAAGCAGAAACTGCGTACCATGCAGGTAGGGATTGCCGAGATCGGATTTGCAGTCATGATGTATGTGTCGGTTGTATGGATCATTTAATCGTATTTGCAGAAAGGAAGGATTGCCATGATGCCATCCATCAAGCAGCGGGACTATAGTCAGAATCCATTTATCGTGATCTGGGAAGTTACCCGTGCCTGCGCCCTGAAATGCTTGCACTGTCGTGCCGAAGCGCAGTATCATTCAGATCCGCACCAGCTCAGTCTGGAGGAGGGCAAACAGTTGATTGATCAGATCAGCGAGTTTGACGAGCCGCTGTTTGTATTTACCGGCGGTGATCCACTGATGCGACCGGATCTATACGAGCTGGCACGATATGCTATCCAGGATAAAGGGCTATCGCTGTCTATGACACCAAGTGCGACTCCGCGTGTGACCCGCAGTGCAGTAGAGAAAGCTGGTGAGGCCGGATTATCGCGTTGGGCATTCAGTCTTGATGGTTCATGTGCAAAAATTCACGATCATTTCCGCGGAACAGCAGGTTCTTATGAACGTACGATGCAAGGGATACGCTATCTGCAGGAATTGCATATCCCGATTCAGATCAATACGACCGTCTCCCGTTACAATCTGGAAGATTTGCCGCAGATCGCAGAACTTGTCGCACAGATGGGGGCGGTACTATGGAGTGTATTTTTCTTGATTCCGACAGGCCGCGGTATGGAAAAGGATATGATTACCCCACAACAGCATGAAGAAGTAATGCTGTGGATGTATGAGCTGCAGCAGCGAATGCCATTTGGCGTCAAAGCAACCGAAGCACCACACTATCGACGAGTAGTGCTTCAGCAGCAGCGTAGTATAGTTCAATCTTCTGAAAATGGAGTCTCCCGTCCATCTGCCAGCAAACGCAGGGATATGCTGGGGCGTGCGCCTCAGGGTGTAAATGACGGGGATGGGTTTGTATTCATTAGCCATACGGGAGAGGTATATCCCAGCGGATTCCTGCCGCTTAGCTGTGGCAATGTACGGGAACAGCATCTCGCCGATATTTACCGATCTGCTCCGGTGATGCAGCAGCTGCGGGACAAATCACTGCTCAAAGGCAAATGCGGAGTCTGTGAATACCGGCAGCTGTGCGGCGGTTCGCGGGCAAGAGCGTATGCATTGACCGGCGATTATCTGGAAAGCGATCCGTACTGCGCGTATCAACCTGCAGCATGGACAGGAGGAGACATACTATGACACCATCATCTATACGCAAAATTGTCGTGCTGGGCGGAGGGATCACGGGCCTGAGTGCGGCTTATTATGCCCGAAAGGCTGCTGATCAGCAGGGTATACCGGTAGAAATAACGCTCATTGAGAGCAGCAATCGTCTCGGCGGCAAAATTCATTCGGTTCAGACAGATGGATTCCTGATCGAAAAAGGCCCAGACTCTTTCCTTGCCCGCAAACAGCCGATTATCGATCTGACTCATGATCTGGGAATGGGTGAACAGCTGGTACCTACTAATCCAAAAGCAGGTTCCGCCTACATTTTGCATAAGAAAAAGCTGCATCAGATGCCGATGGGACTGGTGCTCGGTATTCCAACGAAGATTAGCCCTTTTATCCGTACCGGTCTGATCTCTCCACTGGGCAAAGCCAGAGCTGTACTCGATATGGTACTGCCTGCACGTCAGGCAGATGAAGATGAGGCGCTTGGTGACTTTATTGAACGGCGATTGGGTCGTGAAGTGCTGGAACAGATGACTGAGCCACTGCTGGCAGGCATTTACGCAGGAGATACACGTTCGCTCAGTCTACTGTCGACATTTCCCCAGTTCAGACAAATGGAGAAGAAGCACCACAGCCTCATTATCGGTATGGCCAGAGGGATGCTGCGTCGACCTGCCGCAAACAAGAGAATTCAGCAAAAGGCCGGAACCCATGCAGGAAGCGATAGCAAGCTATCCGGTATATCCTCCTCATCTCCAACGTCGTCTATGCCCAAATCCAAAAGTATGTTTTTGTCTTATCAGCAGGGGTTGTCCGCTATTATTCGTAGACTGCAAGAGCAACTCACGCTGAGCCATGTACAATTCCGCATGCAGCAACATGTGACAGGAATCGCTGCATCGGATACGTTTCATCCGGTAGATGACTCGAATAGTAGCATACAGCATCATCGTTATACCCTGACACTGAGCAGCGGAGAGAATATTGACGCGGACAGTATTATTTGCACTATTCCGGCTTATGCAGCAGCCGAACTGCTTGGAGATATTCCCGAGATCCGGCAGCTAAGTCAGATTCATTATGTGTCGGTAGCGAATATTGCTCTTGGATACAAGCATCACCAGCTGCAGCACGAATTCGAAGGTACAGGGTTCCTCGTGCCCCGCAAGGAAAATCGCATGATTACCGCATGCACATGGTCCTCGACCAAATGGCAGCATACTGCTCCAGCCGGTCAGACGCTGCTGCGTACCTATATTGGTCGTGCAGGTGCAGAAGACTGGACGAACCTGTCTGATGAAGAATTGGTACAGGCGGTACGCCGGGATCTACGGGATCTGATCGGATTCGATGCAGAGCCAGATCTGGTGGAGATCAGCCGCTGTTACCGCTCAATGCCGCAGTATCCGGTAGGACATGGAGATTTAATGGATAAAGTAAGAACTTCTCTCGCAGCGCATTTACCTGATGTATGGTTATGTGGTGCAGGCTATGGAGGAATCGGGATTCCCGATTGTGTACAGCATGGCCGGGAAGCCGCTGAACAGCTCATCAGCAGATGGGCAGTGAATTGATTCAAGTGATTAGCCAGCGGGCATAAAATATAAAAAAAGACTACAGTTCTTGTGAGCTGTAGTCTTTTATATATATAGATAAGTAGAGTGGGGGTGATAGAAATTATGTAACATCATTTGAGAAGTGAGAAGTGAGAAGTGAGAAGTAAGAAGTAAGATATGAAGTTATATCGTAAAAAAAGCTGGCTCTCAACAGCATAGACAGCTTAATAGAGCGATAGGAAAGTATATGATATGATGGAGATGTTCAAATACATATAGTCAGAAAGTTATTGTAAAAACATTATCGTAACATTATCAATTATGTTTAATCCGTCAATTCTGTCACCATATCTGTAACAAGGAGAGGACAAGAATGGGAGCCAAGCTCGGGAATGTGCATGTTCAAATCAGTAATTTGCAAGTACTGCTGGATGCTCTGGAAGATATGATTGCAGATCAACCCGCTGTAAGCGGTTCAGTTACTTCTTCCAATCCGTACCAGGAGATTATTGATGAGGCAGAGCGTACCAGACACACTTATTATATCGCAGAAAAGAAGCCAGGATGGTTCAGTATTCTAAATGACTGGTTTGGTTGGGGAGAGACAGAGCAATTTGGTGAAGAATTGTCTTCTTATCTGAATGCTCCTGTATTTACTTTGTCTTATTTTGATGAAGATGTACTGGAAATTGGCATGTTTACCAATGGAGAGAAATTAACCGGCTATACCTGGTGCAGTCAAACGCGACAAGAATATGGAATAGAAGAACAGGATGTAGATATTAGTATTTTGGCACAGATATTTGGTTATGAATACGGGGCAGGGTTACAACAAATTATTGAACAGCCGGAGCAGCAAAAAGCACTGGAGCAACTCGAACAACTGTTGCAGCTCCCCTTTGCGATAAGCTCTGATTTTTATATTGATCAAAAAGAAACCCTGACAGCTCAGTTTACCGAATTCAAATGGAATCTATCGGATAGATAAGTAGATTTTGATAATAATTAGAGAGGTATAAGAATTTAATCTTAAAGGAGGGAGCAAACTGGAGATTATTTTTATTCGTCATGGGCAGGCTGAACATAATTTGCCGGGGCCAGATCGATTCAATAAGACACATCCACATTTGACAGAACTCGGGAAGCAGCAGATCAGCGGCTTGCAATCCGGGTTGCAGATTGGAACAGATGATCTGCTGCTCGTCAGTCCCATGGTACGTACTATCGAATCGGCAGTTATACTTACCAACCATTCCCTCATTGCTCACGCTTACCTTAGCCATGCTGTAGGGCCTCGCATGTATCCGCAGAATCCAGAGTGGAAGCCACTCCTGTGCGATCGTCTGCTGACAAGAACCGAGCTGCAGCAAAATTACCCGGCATGGTCGATGATATATACAGAACAAGATGAGCTCGGAGATTCAGGAATAAACATAATGCCAGAGCCCGAGTTTGCAAGACTGGCTGCAAAGCAAATGGAATGGATCGCCCATTATCCGGCGAAACGAACGATTATTATCAGTCATGATGGCACGATACAGAGTTACCGCGAATTTCTGGGAGAACAGGGACTGACAAGAGCAGACTTTCTTGGTGAAGCAGGTCTATATAAAATGACCATATAGATAAGGGAATAAAATAATACTGTAAAAGAATCATTGAAAGAGGAGGCATTAGGTTGATCCAACCAGAGCATTATATTCAGAATGCAGAACAGGCACAGCAATTGATAGGGGAATACTGGTATTCCAGATTAGAATGGATATCCGGTTTTCATTTATATACTGCTCCTAATTCGTATTATGAGCCTGTTACAATAGTGGATATCACTTTTCTGCTGCATGGGAAATCAGGAAATTATGAAGTAATGCTTCGTTTTACCAATATTGAGCAGTTGAATTTTCAACCAGGATCGTTATTATGCCAGATCAGTGGCTTCAAAATAAACAGTCTTCATGATCGTGGATATACCGATATGAGATATTATATTGAAGATTATGAGAATGGAGAACTACATTTTTATTGTAAAAGTATAGAGTTAAAAAGCATTGAAAAATCCTATACTGCTATTCCGTAAATTCATCTTTAGCAGATTGGGCAATCTTATACATAGCAAAAAGCACTATCTAGCGAGAGTCATCGGATAACCGATCTAACGCTGGACAGTGCTTTTTGTCGTGTAAACCAATGCTATACTGCACTAATGATTGGGTTGCTTTTTAATGCTCTACCAGCTGGATCAGCTGTTGATTGAGCCGGTCTGACCGTCATTTTTGGCAGCTTCAAAATTGCCTGAGCCTACGCGTTCGCGAATCTCATCTTCTGTCAGTTCTTTGGCTACAGGACCGGTTGGGATGTCGGTAGCTCCATCGGCTAACTCGGCACGTTCCACCCGGGCAAATCCTGCATTGATATTGCGTCCAATCGCTTCACGTTCTTCACGACTTGTAATTTTCACTTTTTCCGGATCATTGGCCATGGTTATACCTCCTCTGGATTGTAAACAGGTCTACCTACCATTACCCGCTGACCCCGAGTGAAAATCAAGCGCCCATAAACATCTGCATATCATCTTCAACAGTTGTAATACCGGCAATACCAAAGTTTTCGACCAGCACGTTCACTACATTTGGTGAAAGGAAAGCAGGCAGTGTAGGGCCGAGATGGATATTTTTGACGCCCAGATACAGCAGAGACAGCAGAACGATAACGGCTTTTTGCTCATACCAGGCAATATTGTAGGAGATCGGCAGATCGTTGATATCCTCCAGACCAAATGCTTCTTTGAGCTTCAGGGCAATCACGACGAGTGAATAGGAATCATTACACTGCCCGGCATCCAGTACGCGCGGAATACCACCGATTTCACCAAGGTTCAATTTGTTGTATTTGTATTTGGCACAGCCTGCGGTCAGAATTACTGTATCCTGCGGTAGTTCTTCGGCAAATCGGGTATAGTAGCTACGGGATTTCATTCGTCCATCACAGCCAGCCATAACGAAGAATCGCTTGATTGCACCGGTCTGTACCGCATCGACGACCTGATCGGCTACATTCATAACCGCATTATGAGCGAAGCCGCCAATAATTTCACCTGTCTCGATTTCGGTTGGTGGCTGACATTGGAGAGCCTGCTCGATCAACCGGGAAAAGTCTTTGGGATGTCCATCTGTACCATCGGGAATATGCTGTACACCCGGATAACCCGTATTGCCTGTAGTATAAATGCGGTCTACATAGCTCGCTTTGGGCGGTACGATACAGTTGGTTGTCATCAGAATTGGTCCGTTAAAGGATTCGAATTCACTCGTTTGTTTCCACCAGGCGTTGCCATAGTTGCCGACGAAATGATCATATTTTTGGAATGCAGGATAATAATGCGCAGGCAGCATCTCACTATGGGTATACACGTCAACACCGGTGCCTGCAGTTTGTTTGAGCAACTCTTCCATATCGTGCAGATCATGTCCACTAATCAGAATACCAGGGCGTTGACCGACACCGATATTTACTTTGGTTACCTGTGGATGACCATAAGTTGTTGTATTGGCTTGATCCAGCAGTGCCATCGCATCGACGCCATATTTGCCGGCTTCCATAGCGAGAGCGAGCAGTTCGGGTACGCCTTGCGTATCATCGAGCGTAGCAGCTAGTGCCTGACGCATAAACTGATCGATGCCGTTGTCGACATAACCGAGGTGGTCTGCATGATACGTGTAGGCAGCCATACCTTTGAGTCCATAGGTCAGCAGTTCGCGAAGAGAGCGAATATCTTCATCGGCAGTACGAAGTACCCCGATATGCCGTGCTTTCTCATCCAGCTCTTCAGCGGTATAACCTTTCCATACTGCTGCATCCGGCAGATGCGCAGGCTCTGAAAGAGTCGCTCCGATACAGGTTTGCCAGAATAAATGAACTTCATTGCGTAGAGCCAGTGCTTCATGAATTTTATCGATAAAGAATTCACGGTCAAAGTTGGCATTGGTAATTGTCGTAAATAGACCATCGGTAATCATGAGGGAAATGCGGCGATTCAGTTCATCACTCAGCTGAAGATCTTTGCTAAGATAGGATATGCCTTTGATTGTATAAATAAGCAAATCCTGCAGATTGGCTACATCATGTGGCTTGCCGCAGACGCCTTTGATCGTGCAACCGGTGCCTTTAGAGGCTTCCTGGCATTGAAAGCAGAACATGGATGGTTGGGATTCAAGTGTAGCAGTGGATTGAGTTGTCATTGGGTATTACCTCCTGAGATGAATTTTCTCGCTGCAATTCAAGCTTATGTATTCAGCATAGCCGCTTGTTGGAGGCCACCTTGTGATTACAATCACTTATTCAAAATTAGGTAAGTGAAATTTGGAATATGTGACAGATCGTTTACAACGCATAATAAAACCGCCTATATAACAAGGCGGTTTTGTTATGTTCTGTGCAATCACTTCAATCTACCTTCAGATTATCCTGCACCATCCGGATAAATTCCTTGGCAGCTACACCGAGAAACTTATCTGTCCGATAAATAATTCCGATCTGCCGTGTTGGTGGATAATCACTGATTTTGATCAATCGCAGTGTTGGATCGTTGAGCGAGTTGGACAGGGAGTAGGGCTGCAGACAGGCACCTACATCGGATTTGACGAATCCGTATAGGGAAGATGCGGTTGATGTCTCTACAATAATATTCAGGTTGAATCCTTTTTCCCGGCAATGAGTCTCGATTAGTTCGCGTGCTTTGAATCCCTTCGGATAAGCGATTAGAGGAAGGGCAGATACGGTCTCCAGTGATACCGATTTCTCATTAGCCAGTTCATGCTCCTCGGAGACGACCAGGACGAATTCTTCCGTATACAGCGGAGTAATAATCAGCCTCGGATCAGTAAATTCAATCAATGTAATCCCGATATCGACGACATTATTAATAACCATCTCGGCGACTTCAATTGCAGAAGAGATTTTGAGATGAATATTGGGGAATTGATGATGGAAATCGATCAGAATCGGTGTGATTCGGTAATCCAGTTCGGCAGCCATAACGCCGACAACCAGATTTCCACCATTATATTCGCGCAGTCCATTAATCTCATCGTATGCATCCTGCAGCTTTAATAGAATACTGCGAGCCTGCCGAAGTAGAATGAAACCGGCTTCGGTGATCGTGATTTTTTTGCCGATCCGGTCGAACAGCAGTGTTCCGAGTTCTTCTTCCATCGTACGGATCTGAATACTGAGCGTGGGCTGGGTGATGCCGAGCCTTTCGGCAGCCTTGGTAAAATGAAGCTCCTCACAAACTGCTACAAAGTATTCCAGTTGTCTGATTTCCATATGTAACACTCCTCAAGCCTGGTTTAAATTATAATTTGCTTCCAACATTATCATTGCTTATAACTATGATGATAATTTATAGCATTAATTTGAACAATACAACGAATATATCATTTTTGCCTGCTATATAGCTAATGGAAGCGTTATGCTAAATTATATTTTATTTCAGAAACGTAAGTAAAATTTTGAATATATGAATTAATGATAGTTTTTAGCTATGATAAAATAATTTATCATAGAAAATATTCGCAAAAAGTCTTTACAATATGTCAAAATGATACTATTATTAAACATGTGATCAACGAGCTTACGAAAAGTAATAATAAAAAGAAAAGTAAGAAAGAAGGCATTTAACCATGAACGCTTTTTACCTTGACCGTGATGGATCGATCCGAACTCTTTTGAAAGGAAAAGATATCCTCTCCAATCCTATTCTGAACAAAGGCGTGGCTTTTACCGCTGAAGAGAGAAAAGAACTGGATTTGAACGGGATTCTGCCTCCTATGATTCTGACCATCGAAGAGCAGGTGAGCCGCGTATATGAGCAATTAAACAGCGAGCCCAACAATCTTCGCAAAAATATTATGCTAAACGATCTCTATAACCGTAATGTTGTATTGTACTATCGTCTGCTGAGCGAGCATCTGAGCGAGATGCTGCCTATCGTGTACACACCAACTGTCGGCCAATCCATTCAGGAATATAGCCAGCAGTACCACAAACCGGGCGGCGTATACCTGTCCATTGACAATATGGATGGTATTGAAGAAGCATTCCGTAACAGCGGTGTACAGCCTGGCGATATCGACCTGATCGTAGCAACAGACTCCGAGAGTATCCTCGGAATCGGTGACTGGGGCGTGGGCGGTATCAATATTGCGATCGGTAAACTGGCTGTATACACTGCAGCTGTAGGTATTGATCCAAGCCGCGTACTGCCGGTTGTACTGGACGCCGGTACCAACAACGAGAAATTGCTGAATGATCCACTCTATATCGGTAACCGTCATGAACGGATTCGCGGTGACCGTTATGATGAATTCGTCGATCGTTATGTACAGACAGCACTGAAGCTGTTCCCGGATGTGCTGCTGCACTGGGAAGATCTTGGTAATGTCAATGCGCGTAATATCATTAATAAATACGGTGACAAACTCCTTACTTTTAACGATGATATTCAGGGTACCGGAGCAGTTACACTGGCTGCGATCATGTCCGGCGTACAGGTGAGCGGTACACCACTGTGTGAACATCGTGTACTCGTATTCGGTCCTGGTGCTGCCGGTATCGGTAACGCTGACCAGATTCGGGATGCAATGATGAAAGAAGGCCTGTCCCAGGAAGAAGCGGAAGGACGCTTCTGGGCATACGACTATCGCGGATTGCTGACTGATGCGACCGAAGGCGTACTGGAATTCCAGAAGCCTTATGTCCGCCAAACATCCGAAGTCGAAGGCTGGGCTGTAGAAGCAGACGGCAAGATCAGTCTGCTGGAAGTAGTTAAACAGGTCAAACCAACGATTCTGCTCGGTACTTCCGGTGTAACCGGAGCATTCAGCGAAGAGATTATCAAGGAAATGGCCAAGCATGTAGAGCGTCCAATTATCATGCCAATGTCCAACCCAACTTCGCTGGCCGAAGCGGTTCCGGCGGATCTGCTGGAATGGACTGATGGCAAAGCGCTGATCGCTACAGGCAGTCCGTTTGCACCAGTAGCTTATAAAGGTGTGACTTACGAGATCGGACAATCCAACAACGCATTTGTATTCCCGGGACTGGGACTGGGTGCGATTGTAGCCAAAGCGACTGTATTTACCAAAGGTATGTTCACGGCTGCAGCCGATGCCGTAGCGAATGCTGTTGATTCTTCCGAGCCGGGTGCACCGCTGCTGCCTCGTGTGAATGAGCTGCAAAATGTATCCTTTGCCGTCGCTGTCGCTGTCGCCAATGCGGCTATCCAGGATGGAGTTGCCCGCAATACACCGGAAAATGTGGAACAGGCTGTCAAAGATGCCATGTGGCATCCTGTATACAGAACACTCAAATCGGTTGCTGTTACACAAGCTGTCTAATCCCCAATTGTCTAGAGTAAGCCGGGTTCACCGTCTGTTCGTAGAGATGACGGGGGATGAGGTAGAACCCATGTACCAATCAGGTTGCCTATCCGCTATGGATAGGCAGTCTGCCCTTATGGGGATAAGTTGTAACAATAAGATGGAGGTCCTGTATCATGTCAGTCGGTCATATTTTTGTGATATTAATTCCAATTTTCTTTGTCATTATACTGGGTTTTCTGGGTGGGCATTTCAAAGTATTCAATCCCGCTTCATCCAAAGGCCTGAACACCCTGGTGACCAAGTTTGCGCTGCCGGCGCATCTGTTCATCGGTATTACGACTACAAGCAAGCAGACGCTGATCGATAAATGGCCGTTTTTCATGACCATGTTCCTTGGTATCATCGGTTTTTATGTCATTCTGCTGCTCGTTATGCGTCTTCTTTTCAAAAAAGATCTGAACACATCGTCGATCTTCTCTCTGAATTCTACGCAGCCTTCTTTTGCATTTATGGGCATTCCCGTACTGGGCAGTCTGTTCGGTCCGGCTGAAGTAGCCATCCCGATTGCTATTACCGGGGTGGTAGTCAATGCACTGCTTGATCCAATAGCTACCATTGTTAGTTCGGTCGGCAAAAAGACCCAGGCAGGTCATGACAGCGGTCATCAGGAGAATCTGTTCAAGTTGACCATTCATTCTATTCTGCATGGTCTGAGAGAGCCGCTGGCCTGTGTGCCATTGATCGGTGTAATCCTGACCCTGTTTGGATTCCATTCGCCGCAGCTGCTGCAGGATTCCCTGGATCAGATCGGTGATATTACTTCCGGTGCGGCATTATTTGCGATCGGTGTAACGATTGGTCTGAATCAAATCAAATTCAGTGCCAATGCGATCAGCATTTCGCTGCTCAAAGTTATCGCGCTTCCAGTACTGACTTATCTGATCGCTCTGATGTTCGGTCTGTCAGCTACCGATATTACGATGGCAGTTCTGCTCGTATCCTTCCCGGGATCTGCAGTAGCAGCCATGATTGCGACACGCTTTGAGACACTCGAAGTCGAGACGGCTTCTTCCTTTGTAATCAGTTCAGTATTGTCACTCATTTCGTTGCCTATACTGATTTCTATTCTTTTGTAATATAGCTTTAATTTTAACTAAAATTTGATAAGGTCATCCGCTGCATAACCTGGTTACGGCGGATGGCCTTTTTTATATGGTTTGGTGATATTCACCTGCAGTAACGTACCAAGAATCAATGCCTGAATTTCGGCGATATGGTTGTATAGCATGCTTTATAATATGAGCATGACATTGCAAATAAGGAGCATAGCTATGATATCTACCGAGCATCATCACGAATACTATCAGGCACTGCTGGACAAAAAGACGGAATATGAAGGTCTGTTCTATGTCGGGGTAAAAACGACCGGTGTATTCTGCCGACCGACTTGTCCAGCACGCAAGCCCAAGTTCGAGAATTGTGAATTTTACCGGACTGCACAGGAAGCATTGTTGGCTTCGTATCGTCCCTGTCAGCGCTGTCGACCACTGTCTCATCCCAATCAGGTATCGGATATCATTCGTATGTTGGTCGAAGAGGTCGAGAAGCATCCCGAGAAAAGATGGAGCCAAGCAGACTTTCGTGCATTAGCAGTAGATGAATCAACCGCCCGCAGGCAGTTCAAAAAGCGCTTTGGCATGACCTTTGTGGAATATGCTCGCGCTCGTCGCATGGGACTCGCCCTCAAAAATATTCGCTCCGGGCAGTCGGTTATCGATACCCAGTTATCGGCGGGTTACGAATCCAGCAGTGGCTTTCGTGATGCGTTTGCCCGTATTATGGGTGCTGCTCCAACACTGGTGAATGAAAATCATGTGCTAAAAGCTTCCTGGATCGATACGATGTTGGGACCCATGATTGCTATTGCCAGCGAAGAAGCCTTGTATCTGCTGGAATTTGTAGATCGGCGCGGATTGGAGCGTGAGGTAGAGCGACTGCGGCAAAAGCTGCGCTGTGCTATCGTGCCGGGAATAACCGCTCCGATTCGCCAGATCGAGCAGGAACTGCACGAATATTTTGAAGGGCGACTTACTGTATTTACAACACCGCTGGCATTGCTGGGGTCGCCTTTTCAACAGCAGGTATGGGAGCAATTAATGAAAATCCCACCAGGGGAGACGCGTTCATATGGTCAGATTGCTATAGCGCTGGAACATCCTTCGGCCTTTCGCGCAGTTGCCCGCGCAAATGGTGCCAATCAGCTGGCAATTGTGATTCCTTGTCATCGTGTGATTAATGCCAATGGAGAATTGGGAGGTTACGGCGGAGGTCTTACCCGCAAAGAATGGCTGCTACAATTAGAAAAGAAGGGGGATTGATCATGACTACCTTACAGGAACAGGCTGCACATTTTCATGCTCTACATATCAAAGGTGATCCACTAGTGCTGGTCAATGTATGGGATGCAGGCAGCACAGCTGCTGTACAGGCTGCAGGTGCAAGGGCAATTGCTACTGGCAGTTGGTCTGTTGCAGCTGCTCATGGTATGCAGGACAGCGAGGCAATGCCACTGGATGATGTTGTTGCCAATATTGAACGAATACGGCGGCAGACTGATCTTCCTTTATCTGTTGATATTGAAGGAGGCTACGGTATTCATCCCGAAGAAGTTGGTCATACTGTTCGTAGAATACTCGGCGCAGGCGCGATCGGAATCAATATCGAAGATCAGATCATGGGCAGGAACCAACTGTATCCGATCGAGGAACAGTGTCTCCGCATCGCTGCCGCTCGTGAAGCTGCCGACCGATACGGTATGCCACTTTTTATTAATGCCCGTACGGATATTTTTCTGCAAATGAATGAAGAGATATCCGGAGCTGCTCTGAATCAAGCAGTAACAGCGGTATTAACCAGAGCAGATGCTTATGCCCAAGCTGGAGCAAGTGGTCTATTCGTTCCAGGACTAACCGATGCGGGTGCTATTTCGGCGCTGTGTCATCAATCGGAACTGCCCGTCAATATTATGCTGAGTCGTCCGGTGTCTTCTGTTCAGGAATGGGCAGATCTGGGAGTGTCACGTATCAGCTATGGTCCTTTGCCTTATCAGGAAGTGATGTCTCATTTACAGAGATTAGCAAGGAATCTTCTGGGCAGTGTATGATATTTGATCCCGGCTGTATGATGCCTTATTATAGAAAAAATAATATACAGACAGCAGAACAATCTGGATCGACTTCCTATAATGAATCGCATGAGTGACATAACGATAGGAGAGGGGCAAGTGTTCATGGATAACAAAGTAATCATTAAGTTCTATCAGGATACATACCGTGAACAGATTGCTGAGCTGATCGTCAATATTCAGCGCAACGAGTACCAGATTCCGATTAGTCAGGAGGATCAGCCGGATCTGGCGAATATCCGTGAATTTTACCAACAGGGAAACGGAAACTTCTGGGTAGCATTACACGGAGACAAGGTTGTCGGTACGATTGCACTGCTGGATATTGGCAACGAACAGACAGCCTTGCGAAAAATGTTTGTGGCGTCGGATTATCGCGGCAAGACCTATCAGACAGCCCAACTGCTGCTTCAGGAGGCACTGCAATGGGCGGAAGAACATCAGATCCGGCAGATTTATCTGGGGACGACCGAGCAGTTCAAAGCTGCACATCGTTTCTATGAGAAAAATGAGTTTGTACCGGTTACGATGGACCAGCTGCCTGAAAAGTTTCCGGTGATGCAAGTGGATACCCGATTCTACTGCCGTAATTACCAAGCTGTGATGACATAACAGAATAATACATGGTATATATTAAAGTGGATTTATGGAGATCCCAATGGTTTTATTATTATGTGAATTATGAGGTGTAACATGCAATATCAGGAATTTCATATTGGACAGATCTTTCGAACCAAGTCACTCCAGGTGACTTCCGAGAATATCAAGGAATTTGCTTCAGAGTTTGATCCACAGTATATGCATCTGGACGAAAAGAAAGCCGGAGAGGGTAGATTTGGAGGAATTATTGCTTCTGGTATCCAAACGCTGGCAATTTCATTCAAACTCTGGGTAGAGACCGGCAGCTATGGTGAGGATGTTATTGCTGGTACAGCTATGAACAATATCCGATTTCTCAAGCCTGTTTATCCGGGTGACGAATTGTATACTATAGTAGAAGTAATCGATCTGCAGGAGAAGCGTAACCAGACAGGGATTGTGACGGTTACACTGTCTACCTACAATGACAAGGAAGAAAAGGTATTTGTAGGCGATCTGTCTGTATTGGTTAAGAATGAAAACAGGATACAAGAATAAAGAGTGTGGAATTAAACATTCATCATTTGAAATACGATATACACAAGAGCCGACTTCATGTCGGTTTTTTTTGTATCCCGAAACAGCAGGTTTTGCAAAATAGTAGCGATAGAAAAGGGCATGCCCAAAAGTACAATATCTTCCCACAAATTCTTGATATAATGAAATAGGAATTTGAAAGGGTGAAATTATGCAAAATAGCCACTACCTTTCCGGCATTGCCCAGCATGCCAGAAAACTGATGATATTGTGGATCATTATTGTTACTAGTGCAATGAGTATTATCCAGACCTTAGCGAAAATCAGTGCAATTCATATTGCTTCGCTGAATTTGTTGCTGTTTACTTTTATGATATTAACCTGGTTTTTTGTTCCTATGACCCGTAGACATGCCTGGGTATATTTTACGATTCAGCTGGCGATTTTATGCGCTGCTTCGTACATGGCTATGTATATGTATGGTCTTATTATGGTAGGATTATTTCCTTTGCTGGTAGGGCAGTTTGCTTATATCTATTACAAAAAGCTTCACATTATTCTTTTTATGATTGTTCTTTACACAATTATGACGCTGTTTGCCCTGTATATAGATGCAGTGCCTGGATTGATTCCACCGCTGGTTATGCTTACGCTGATGTGCATGATCGTAATTGGACTCGTTAATCTGATGCTGGAGCAGTATTATGCACGTATGCGTACCCAGAATTTTCTGGAGGATCTGGAAATCGCGCACCGTCAGGTTGAAGAACTGACGGTTGCCAATGAACGCCAGCGGATGGCGCGTGATCTGCATGATACGCTGGCTCAAGGACTGGTAGGTATTATTATGCAGCTGGAAGCGATAAGTGTACATCTATCCAATCAGAACCATGCACGTGCTCAGCAGATTGTACTGTCTTCGATGGAAAATGCACGAAGTACCCTCGCAGAAGCGAGAGAAGCGATTGACAATCTTCGCCTGCAATCAGTAGGTAGTCTCGGTTTTACTGATTCTGTACGTGCAGAGCTTGAGCGATTCACACAAGCTACAGGCATTTCAGTCGCTGACAAAGTGGAAGAAGTTGGCGATCTGCCGCAATTACTCACCGAACATAGCATACACATCATTCGGGAGTGCCTGACCAATATTACCCGCCATGCCCAAGCCAAGCATGTACAGCTCAACATATTGAATATTAACAACAAATTGCTGATTGAGATTACAGATGATGGCAAGGGCTTTGATCCCGAGCAGATTGGTCGGCAGTCAGGACATTATGGATTGATCGGTATTCAGGAAAGGGTACGTATTATGTATGGCAAATTATCGATTACCAACTATTTACCGCATGGTACGCATATTAGAATAGAAGTTCCTCTCGACTAGGAGGTCAGGATGAAATACAACATACTTATAGCCGACGACCATTTTGTCGTTCGGGAAGGGCTTAAGCTAATTTTGGAAACGAGTGAACAGTTTCATGTGATCGGCGAAGCCGAGAATGGCAAAGTGGCTGTAGAGCTGGCAATGGAACTGCAGCCGGATGTGATTTTGATGGATCTGAATATGCCGGTTATGAGTGGGCTGGAAGCTATTGAACAGCTTCATGCACGGGATTGCAGGATACCTGTCGTTATTTTGACAACATATAATGAAGATGATCTGATGGTAAAAGGATTGGCGATGGGAGCCAAGGGTTACCTGCTTAAGGATTCCAAACGAGAGAATCTATTCCGTACCCTGGATTCGGCAATCCGGGGAGAGACGCTGCTGCAGCCGGAAATCATGGAAGCTGTATTCCAGGCCAGAGTGCGTTCCAATACCTCTGCAGCCCACAGGACAGCAGTTTATACATCTGCCTCTAATACTTCCAGTGCAGGTTATATTCCTGTTCTCTCCGAAAAGGAAAAAATTGTACTTCAGGCGATTGCCCACGGTCATCGCAGCAAGGATATTGCATTTGATATGGGTATCTCCGAGCGTACGGTCAAAGCGCATCTCACCAATATTTATAACAAGCTGGGTGTGGATTCGCGTGCTCAGGCTGTCGCAATCGCAATCGAACGCGGACTGGTACATCTGGGATAACATGCACAGCAAGCAGATGGATATTCAGAGAGCTTCGTTCTGTATGCTGATTAGGATACGACCTATATAATTTTCAAACCAATCAGTATCGCCAAAGCATCTTTCCGCAATGGAAAGGTGCTTTTTGTTATGCTCCGTCCAAAGGGCAGAGCTGAATTGCCCAAAAGGGCAAACGGGCAAATGTACCTACGGACGATTTCGAAAAATGTCGATTCTGCTATCCTGAATACAGGAGCATAGAGAACTATATGTAAAGCGTTGTGATAGTGATTTTGTCGGCTTTATCGTGGAGAGAGATCCGTAAAGAACACTGTTCATCAGATATCACTTATTCACTGATTTACTGAAATCAGAAGAGTGATGCGATAATTTGAAAAATCAACGTCTTTGTATTCAACTTAAAAACCTCTATAGCTTGGTAGGTGTATTTCTTCGGATGGTATATCTGAAGAATGAGCACCCTATACACAATAAACAGGTTTAGGGGAGGATATTGTAATTATGAGAAAACATTGGCCTATGACTTTTACAGCGCTTGTACTGGCTGTAAGTCTAACTGCCTGTTCTGCAGATCAACCTGCAGTAGAATCAGCAAGCAATTCAGTAGAGGTAACAGCAGCCAAGGAACAGCCGCTGAATGCGTCCTATGATCTGTCCGGTACGCTGACAGCTTATGATGAGACGCCTGCAGCTTTCCAGACGGGTGGAACTGTAATAGCCGTCAATGGTGACATCGGTGATTCTGTAACCAAGGGCTCTGTACTGGCGAGACTGGATACCGCTGATCTGCAGCTGACGCTGGATACAGCCAACGAGGATGTAGCAGCCGCACAGGCCGCTCTGGCCAGCTCACGTGCTTCACTCAGCGATGCAAGAGCCGGCCAGAAATCTGCAGCAGCCGGTGTGTCTTCTGCCCGCGCCAAAGTAGAAAGTGCCCGGATCAGTCAGCAGGATGTATTGGCAGGTGCCCGCTCCCAGGAGAAAGCACAGGCACAGAATGCAGTAACAACAGCACAAAACGCCTATAACCAGGCCAAAACCGAGGAAGCTCGTTCAAAAACACTGCTGGATAACGGACTGCTGACCCAGCAGGAATATGAGAAAACACAAACGGCACTGGCTGATGCGCAAACTGCACTTCAGGATGCCCAGTCCAAACTGTCCCTTCAACAGGAAGGAGCGACCGAATCCGAACGTGCCCAGGCAGCAGCTACAGTCAAGGAAGCACAGGTCGGTATCGAAAATGCCCAAGCCAGTGTTGCCAAAGCAAATGCTGCTGTAGAACAGGCCCAGGCCAGTGTGCAGCAATCCCAGGCCGGTTATGAGCAGAAGCTCGTTGCCAAAAAGACAGCACAGCTGAATCTGTCTCGTGCTAGCCTCAAAGCACCGGCATCCGGTGTAATTCTGACTAAAAGTATTACGGTTGGACAGACAGTAAGTGCCGGTGGAGGGACCTCTGCGCAGAGTGGCAGCAGCCCGCTGTTTACGATTGGCGAGATTGATCGTCTCAAAGTGCAGCTACCGATTGCCGACAGTGATATTGGTCAATGGAAAGTTGGACAGCAAGTCAGCATTAGTCTGTATGATCAAGTACGTACCGGCAAGGTGACCAAGCTAAATCCGCAAACGAATGAAAGTACCGGTTCCATCAATGTGGAAGTTGTAATCAATAACCCCAAACGGGACTGGAAACCGGGTCAGGTTGTTAAAGCTTCCCGTCAGGTATCTGCCGAGCAGGGAATTCTGCTGCCGACCGAGGCTGTTATCAGCTCTGGTAGTGAGCCGTATGTATTCAAGGCTGTAAATGGCAAAGCAGTCAAAACTCCTGTTGCACTTGGTAAAATCTACAATAACAACTATCAGATTACAAGCGGAATCAAGGTAGGAGACAAAATCGTTACACGTGGAGCAGACCGTCTGTTCAATGGAGATGAGTTGACTGTCAGCCAGGCGGCCAATCCAAAGCCTGGCAGTAAGCCGGCTGATTCCTCCGCTGCCAACAGTGAGGCAAGTGCCAATGATTAAGTACTTCGTCAAAAAGCGCAAAATCACCCTATTGTTCTTCGTTATGCTCATTATTGTGGGAGTTACCCAGCTGACCCAGCTTCCTCGTCAGCTGCAACCGGACGTTGTCGTCAAAACAGCCATGGTTACCACTACCTATGCAGGAGCTACTCCCGAGCTAATGGAGCAGACCGTCACAGAAGTTCTGGAGCAGAAAATCAAGGAAGTCTCCAATCTCAAGAAAATCACGTCCACTTCCAGTAATGGTGTCTCTACTATTACGGTGCAGGCCAACGAAGACGCCGACACGACAGATACCTGGAATGAACTGCGCCGCAAAGTGGAAGACGCTCAATCCCAACTGCCAAAGGATGCAGATACACCTGTGGTCAATGATAATCTGACCCAATCCTTTATCAAATCTTACATTATCTATGGCAAAACCAAGCAGGATATTTACGGGCTAAGTGAATTAATGAATACCTGGCAGGATCAGCTGCGCTCTGTACCGGGAATTACCGAGGTCAATATCAAAGGGATTCCGAATCAGGAAGTTCGCATCAATATTGATCCAGCCAAACTGCAGCAGTACAAAATCTCATGGGAGACGGTACAGCAGGCGATCCAATCGGCGAACAACCGTGTACCTACAGGTAATCTGACTCATGATGATCGAATCTATCAGCTTACGGTAGACAAGTCTGTGGATTATACAACGCTGAATGATATTGTCGTCCAGCAGACCGAAGCAGGTATTCCGGTCTATCTCAAAGACGTTGCCAAAGTGGAGCTGACCCAGGCCAAAGAATCCCAGCTCAGCTATTATAACGGTACACCGGCTATCTCACTGGATATCAGCAGTCAGACTGGTTCAGATGTACCGAATATGGATGCAGGATTAAGCGCCAAGATTAATTCTCTGGAAAAAACACTGCCTGCCAACGTTAAATTGGCACCACTGTTCGCCCAGAATGATCAGGTAACCAAAAATTTTAACTCCTTAATCAAGGAAATGATTATAGCGATTATCGCTGTTATTATTATTTGTACACTGGGCATGAATCTGCTGACAGCCGGGTTTGTAGCGCTGGCGATACCGATCTCGATAGCACTTGGTCTGATTTTCCTGCCGGGTCTGGGGATTACACTCAATCAGATTACAATTGTTGGTCTGATTATCGTACTCGGTATACTCGTAGATGACGCGGTTGTCGTCAATGATAATATTGAACGCCGGCTGTCTCATATGGGTGAGAGTCCGACAGATGCCTCGATCAAAGGAACCAAGGAAGTCGCCGTTTCCATCATTACAGCGACACTTGCGACCATTTCGGCATTTCTGCCGCTGATGTTCCTGCCAGGCGATATGGGAGCATTTATCCTGCCGATTCCGGCTGTCATTTCTCTGTGTATGTTAGCATCCATGATTATGTCCTTGACCATTATTCCTATTTTCCGTCAATGGTATGAAGAACGTCAGATGGAAAGAGGCAAGCGGCGTGTGAACCGTCCTGCAGGCCTGTTGGGCAAGCAGATTCAGGCGGTAACCGACAGTTATGCACATCGCCTGATGCCAAGAGTACTGCAGAAGCCTCTGCTGGTAGCCTTGGTAGGTCTGATTATCAGTACAGCTGTGTATGGACTTGCTGCACTGACACCTGTTGAACTATTCCCGACTTCGGAAGAAAAACAGGTGACCGTTAATATAAGTATGTCTTCCGGTACAGCATTGGAAGAAACAGATCGCGTTGTACAAAGCATTGCTGGCTGGGTAAAAAAACAGCCAAATGTAGAAAATATTGCTTATGCTGCAGGCGGCGGAGCTCCTTTGCTATTTAGTAATCTGGGTGGAAGCGGAGGTGGCGGAAGCAGCAATGGACAAATTCTTGTTGTTGGTGATGAGAATATGGATATTGAGGCCGTAACCAGCCAGTGGTCTGCCACCTTGAAGAAAGACTATCCCGGTATAGAGACTTCAGTCGAAGGGAGTGCTGTTGGTATTCCGGTAGGCAAGCCGGTATCGATACGTATTACCGGCGATAATCTGGATGAGATTCGTCAACTGACCAATCAGATCAAGCAGGTTATTGGAGATACGCCAGGCACTTATGGCATTACCGATACGATGGGCAATGACAACTATGGACTGAATTTCTCCGTGAATAAGCAAGCTATGGATCGTTATGGAGTCACCTATGGCACATTAACCCAGACGCTACTCATGATGGGCAGCGGTATAAGCCTTGGGGACTTTGATAATGGAGAGAATCTGATTGATATAAAACTGTATCTGGATGGTTCCGATAAAGAAAGTCCGGAATCCCTGATCCAGAAAACGAATATTACCAATTCGTCCAAGGAACAAATTCCCTTATCACAGATTGTCAGTATGAAGCCTTCCTTCTCGATCCAACAGATTGATCGTTATGATCTGCAGCGAGTAAACACAGTTGAAGCCGAAGTGAATGGTCGTACAGCGACCGAAGTAATGGCAGAGATCCAGCCTAAACTGGATCAGGTTAAACTTCCGGAAGGATATACGCTCGAAGTTGGCGGCGAGACGTCAGATCAGGCAGATACGTTTGGAGATATGGGACAATTGTTTGTCGTCGCCATCTTTATTATCTTTGTTCTGATTGTTATTCAGTTCTACTCGTTGTCAATTCCATTAATCATTATGACTACCGTATACCTGGCAGCTGCCGGAGCGGTACTTGGATTGTTTATTACCCGTACTCCGATTGGTTTTATGGCGATCATGGGTATCATTGCGCTTGCCGGTATTGTCGTCCGAAACGGTATTGTATTTATCGAATTTATCGAGGATGCCCGGCATGAAGGTATGGAACTGAAAGAAGCCGTCATTCAGGCAGCATCTGCACGTTTCCGTCCTATTATTCTGACTTCATTGACGGCAATCGTAGGTATGATTCCGATCGCTACAATCGGTGAACTGCTGTTCCGTCCACTGGGCGTAGTTATTATTTTCGGTCTTATTTTCTCTACCATTCTGACGCTGTTCGTTGTACCGTCACTCTATATGGTTATTGCACGTGCCAAAGACAAACGGCAGGCGCGTAAAGCGGAACGCAAACAGCAAAGAATGGATAAGCACAACTCTGCACCATCCGATTCCACATTGTAAGCGAAATGATAATAATCAAGATGCAAGAGATGCTTATGAATAGTAAATATGTCAATTGAATAGAAGCGCTTCTCCGCTGACTGAACAGACACATGGAGTGGTGCTAAAGCAGAAACAGACATCCCCCCGTCTGTTTCTGTCTATATCCTGTATTGGAGAGGAGATTCCCTATGGATAGCAAACAAAGTGTGATGGATGCAGCAGATCAGCTGTTTACAGGTCGGAGCGGCAGCGCAGATATTCAGCATGGCATATTTCGTATGTATAGTGACTATAGACTGGATGCCAAACGCAAGCTGGCCTGGTACATTGAGATGTATATGAGTATCATGTCCCAGCAGGAATTGAGTCATACGACAGATCGAAGCCTGCGACAGCAGCAGAGTGGAGCAGTAAAGAATACGCCAACTTTGCAGGAAACAGAATATCAGCTCAGTATATTGTTGATTGAGATGATGAATATCGTTATTTATGAAATGAAAGATGAGCATGGTGATCCACTCTGGAATTGGGACCAGCTCAAGCGGAAAATCCGGGTCTCCAATAACAAAGTACTGCTCGAGGCTATCCAGGCTCAGGAGAATCTGTATCGTTCCAAGCTGCTGCTGCATCAGATGAAGGTATCCGACGAGTTTCGCAGGGAGTGCTGGTATTCCTTTCAGCAGATGGAAAGAGAGGTGCTGGGAGAGCAGCATCGATTATATCTGGTGAAGGCCTGGCTTGATTTTATCGAACAGCAGCCGGAATTGGTTGAAGAATGCATGCTGCTGTCCGATCGTACTCACCTATTGCTGCAATAGGTGATACTTCTTCCGACGACTCGTATCTAGCGTTCAATCTGT
The DNA here is from genome assembly GCF_000346635.1 of Paenibacillus shenyangensis. Taxonomy (NCBI): domain Bacteria; kingdom Bacillati; phylum Bacillota; class Bacilli; order Caryophanales; family Paenibacillaceae; genus Paenibacillus; species Paenibacillus shenyangensis. Next base: position 28,850 of record NZ_AOIG01000008.1, on the reverse strand, counting down.
AGTCAACACAAAAAAGGAAGTACCGATTATAACATCGGTACTTCCTTTTTACTTATCTATTCGGCAGATAGTAATCATTGATTACTTCATACTATACAAAGTAGATGATCAGCATTCCTGAAAAATGCATTCGCTATTACTTGAGCAGCTGTGCGATCAGAGAGTAAGCGATAATGATCAGGAATAGCAATGTGATATGGTTGAGGGAGAAGATGAACATTTTCTTGGCCCAGTCCTTGATATCATCCTTGCGATAGCTGCGTACGCTGAACACCAGCCAGAATAGGCTCAGCAGGAAAGCAACACCTGCAATATAAGGGCTCAGCGGCCAGAACATTACGCTGGATACAATCAGCAGTACCAGGTAAAAGTTCGACTGCACATACGTACGTTTGATACCTTTGACAACCGGCAGCATTGGTACTTCGGCCGCTTTGTATTCGTCAAATCGACGAATCGCAATCGCATAGAAGTGAGGCATTTGCCAGATCAGCATCGTAGCTACGAGTGCCCAGATTTCGAAATGTCCCAGATCACTGGAAATAGCAGCCCAGCCGATCAGTGGAGGTACGGCGCCTGAGATACTGCCGACTTCGGTATTATAGATCGTTCTGCGCTTGGTCCACATGGTATAAGGAACCACGTACAGGAACAGTCCCAGGAATCCGAAGAAAGCGGCGAGCGGTGAACTCAGGTAGAGCAGAATCACGCCCGAGATACTCATTGTAATCCCGATCGTCAGACCGGTTCGGGTATCCATTTTGCCGGTTACGGTTGGCCGTGTCTTGGTCCGTTCCATAATGGCATCAATATCCCGGTCATACAGATTGTTAAAAGCCCCGGCAGAGCCGATGACGAGGGAAGATCCAACAAAGGCAAGAATGATCGCCCAGATATGATCTATAAAAGATACGTTAAAGATGTAGAGCGCCATACTTAACCCGGCGAACATCGCTATAAGATTGGACTTGATAATACCCGTCTTGATCGTAGCAAAAAAGATCGCGGGCATGGAATTCACTTGTGCACTTGCACTTTGGTTTGGTTGATTATTCATCTCTGTATTTGTCACCCGTTTCGATTGTTGTGACTTTATCATAACATTTTAATTTTGAAGAATGGAAATGAAATGACTTTTTTTAAAATTACGTCATTAAATTGTGAATAATTTATTAATTTTTGCCCGGATGGATAGGAATTTAAGCAAAAGTATGCTCAAACATTAGTCAGACATCAAGATAAATTTATTCCCATTTCCACCTGAAAATCAATACATATTCCAACTATTTCTAGTCAGTATCAGATAAAGCCGGATATACATCATATCACCGTAATCAGATATAAAGAAGCAGCTATGCAATCGGGAAAAATAATATACAAACCAAAAGCCCGACTCCACAAAAAGGGAAGGTCGGGCTAAAGCAGCAGACGGATCAAGCCATATTTACAATAAGTGAAGCAGTATTACGAATCAAGAAGCGGTATTACGGATTCAAGAAGTATTCAGGCTATATGTAATCAATATTTTATGAAGCGGAATCCGCTGAGGATCGGACAACAGGGGCTTCGTTCTGCTCTTTGATCGTCAGCCGCTTATGTGCTGCCAGCAGAAAAGGAATACCTACCGCCGTGAGCAGCGCAAGCGGAGCAAAAACGACAATACCGCTCTGTAAGGCAAAACGATCAATCAGCAATCCACCGACTACCGGTGCGACCACGTTACCGATATTGTTGAATCCGATTGTACCAAAGTAAGTGCCTTTCCATTCGGGATGGGCAATCCGGTCGATCAGAATATCCATCATTGTAAATAGCAGCACTTCGCCTACAGTAAAAATAAACACACCGATCATAAAAGCAATCAGACTATGTGCCATGCCGAAAATTAGCAGAGAGATCGATACGAGAATATTGCCAAGAATCAGTGGAACAACAGGACGGAAGCGGCTGACGGTGCGTACTACCGGATACTGGACGATTAGCACAACAGCAGCATTCATCGCCAGCATATAGGAGAAAATGCGACTGCCATTTTCCAAATCGGGAGTCAATGACAAGTACTGTGCGAGCGTTGAACTGAAGTGACCGTAACCAAGTACACAAAAGGTGGTTCCGATCAACACCGGCAGGAATACCCGGTCTCTGCTAGTGATTCGAAAAGCTTCGCGAATCTTAGGCGGTGCAGCAGTCGAGAGAGCAGGCAGCGCAGCGCGGTGGACAGCAAATTGCAGTACCAGTACCAGTCCATACAGAATATACACGAATCCTGCAATCACAAATGGAAAAGTAGACTTGGCTGAGCCCAGCTGCAGACCAAGAATAGGTCCGAATACGACACCGATATTAATAGCGGCATAGCGCAGATTAAAGACTAGCAGCTTGTGATCCGGCGGCGTAGTATCCGATAGCAGCGCGCGGGAAGCAGGTTCAAATACCGAACGGCACAGACCATTTAGTACATTCATAACAAAAAACATCCAGATTGCATGCGCGCCGGCAAATCCGAAAAATACGGCAGCCCAGCAGAACACCGAGACGAGCATTACCTTTTTGCGTCCAATCCGGTCCGAAATATAACCGCCATAGAAGCTGATCGACACACCGGCCAGTGAGCTGGCAGCGACGATAATACCTGTCAGTGTAGCGGATACGCCTAGTGTGGAGGTGAGATAGATAGCGAGGAACGGAATGCTCATTGAAGTGACGAGTCGTCCAAACATCGTCCCGACAATAATCGTCCAGGCCAGAGGATGAATCATTTTGAGGTTTTTTGCGATCATAAGCTACACTCCCATATTTTACAAAGCTTTTATTGAACTGTTATCATTGTAAGAAGAAAAAAGGCGAAGAAAAAGAGTAAGCTTTTGCATCTGCCTTTCACCTTTTATATCAAAAAATAGATAGAAAGGGGAAGAGAGGATTGGATAATGATGCTATTCAGTACTTGCAGCTATATGACAAATTGAATCCCAAACGACTGCATCATACACCACTGTCTGTGACAGTAGCCATGCTGGCAGAAATGCTGTGCTGTACACCGCGTAATGTCAAATTCATTTTGCGGCGACTGGAGAGCAGAAACTGGATTATCTGGCAGCCAGGACGAGGCAGGGGCCATACTTCGCTGTTGCAGTTTCTGTATCCGGATACGGATATGATGGAAGTACGACTCCGGCAGCTGCTGGACAAAGATCGGGTCAAAGAAGCGCTGGAGCTGATCAGTACCTTGGAAGCAGACGAACATAGCCGGGAGAAGCTGTGGAATATACTGCATATATATCTCGGTATGCACAGTGAACAGGAAGAGAGTAACATCCAGGATGTACTGCGGATGATTCGCTATCGTTCGCTGGAGAAGCTGGATACGGCAAATGTATTTACAGCATTTGAAGTATTTATACTACGGCAGATCACGGATACACTGCTGGCATATGATGCAGGTTCACGTCAATTCTTGCCGAGAGTGGCGCATCGCTGGGAACATAATGAAGACCACACGATCTGGACTTTTTATTTGCGTAAAGGAGTTCGCTTTCATAACGGAGCTCTGCTCACTGCCCGGGATGTACAGTATACCTGGCAGAGGCTGTATAAGCAGCAAAGCAGTGCATTGTGGCTGTACCGGGACATTCGTGAAGTGGAGCAAAAGGGAGATCATGTGGTGACTTTTCACCTGCATCGCAGCAATCTGTTCTTTTTGCATCTGATCACGAATGTGTATATGGCGATTCTGCCTGCACACATGGAACAGGAGGAATGTCGCATCGGCAGTGGACCTTTTCGAATATCCGAGCTGACCGCGAACAAGCTGTCTTTGCTGGCATTTGACGATTATTATGGACTGCGCCCGGTGCTGGATCGGGTAGATGTCTGGTTTATGCCGGAACAGGGTCATAATGGCCGCCTCTACCAGCTGAGCGAGCGGGATGATCAGATGGTGAGCCGCCAGATTAATCATCCGGTGCTGGGATGTCGTTATCTGCGTTTTGATTTTCGTAAGCCTGGAATTCAGCATCAACGTCATTTTCGCGAGTGCATCCGTCATCTGTATGATGGACAGAGAATGATGCGCGAGCTGGGTGGTGACCGTATTGCACCAGCCCACAGTCTGCTTCCCTGGAAAAGTGCGGATTATCATGCTGCACAGGAAGGATCACTGGCTGTGGCTGAGCTACTGCTGCGACAGAGCGGATATGATGGCAGCGAACTCGGTATTTCTTTTCTGGATAAAAAAGAAGAGCAGATAGAAGCACAATGGCTGCAGCAGCAGGCTGCCCAGATTGGTCTGCGTCTTCGGCTTCTGCCTTGTACACAAGCTTATGGTACGATGCTATACGGCAGAGATAGAGGAGAAATCATGCTCGGTATGGAAATACTGGAGGATGACTGGGAATGGGATATGATTAATTTTTTTGGCAATGAAGGCAATTACCTGTATCATGCTCTGGGCAATGAGCAGCAGCTTCAGCTGAAAAAGATGCTGGAAGGAATTATGCAGCTGGAGCAGGAGGAGCGTGAGCTTGTCCTGGATCAGGTCGAGCGACTGATGAGAGAAGAGAACTGGGTCATATACGGCAATCATCTGAATCAGCAGGCCTATTTCAATCGCAATCTGTATGGGCTGCATATCGAGTCGTTCGGCTTTCCGAATCTGTCGGCGCTCTGGATCAGGAAGAAATAAGGAGGAGGTATCAGCGATGACAGTTGTAGAGATATTGGATGTATTTAACGAACAGATGCAAAAGACAGGTACAGCTACACGAGAAGAAGTTCATGCTCAGGGATTATGGCATCAGACATTTCACTGTTGGATCGTCTCCGGTTCGGCCGAAACAGGCTGGAAGCTGCTGTTTCAGCTGCGTCACCCGGACAAGGAGACTTTCCCCGATAAGCTGGATACATCCAGTGCCGGGCATTTGATGACAGGCGAGTCACCGGAAGATGGGGTACGCGAACTGGAAGAGGAATTGGGTATAGCCGTGACATTTTCAGAACTGACATACTGCGGTACACACAGGGACGAATATCGTATCTCTGAGCACTATATGGATCGTGAATTTACGCATGTCTATCTATATGTATGTGACCATCCGCTGGAAGACTATCAGGTTCAGCATAGTGAAGTGACAGGATTATTCTGGATCGCAGCCGAGTCATTCCGAGACTTGATCCATGGTAAGTGTGAAGCGGTCACGGCAGAGGGGGTTATTTATCCAGGGGTTGAACAATCTCCGGTCAATCAGCAGCGTTCGGTTGGTCTGGACGACTTCACTGCCAATACAGAAGCCTATTATAATTTATTGTTTCATGCGCTGGGATATAAATAAGCGGAGATGATCTGTATGGTTTATCATAAAGAGGATAATGCTTCCTTTTTTGTGGAAACAAGCGCAATTTATGTAGAAATTCCTGCTTTTTTCTCTATTTATTGTCGATAAACAATATACAATAGAAAATATAGGGTAAATACATCAAAGACATGACTCTTTGTATAGTGAAGAGGCGGCAGAACTGATATCTCTTATGAAGTGGGGGTAAAACATGATTTATTTTATCAAAAAAAATAAAGTGGATCAGCTGCCTGAAGACAGCAGAGAGCTCGATAATCATCTTCAGCAGATGGTCCAGGATAATGAAGCGATTCTGATCGACAGAATACCAGCTGAGATGCAGATGCAGAGTATGGAGCTCCTGCTGGGTAATCCTGCATTCACATTAATTCATATTCAGGAATCTCATATTGATCGTTTTATCCGTTCACCTCTTCATGGTCATGCCAGTGAGGTATACCAGGAATCCCTGGATATCGTGACCAGTTATATACGGGATCTGCAATTCGAGATTGAAAAAGGGGCAGCAGCGCTGGCCAATTACCAGCAGGGCGAAAAAGCGGGCATGGTCAAAGACAGTCTGCGGCGAGCACTCAGCAATCTTGGTGAGCGGCGCGAGGTGACCAGCATGATTCTCCAGGAACTGCATCACCGTCTGGGCAAACAGGCCGAGCGGGAGAACAGCAGACCGAGCGAGCGCTTTACCGATAATGAATGGAATACCTGATCCGGAAATAGCAGATAGCTATACAAAATAGACACCGTCCGATCCTCTCTTGTAGAAGAGGTGATTGGGCGGTGTCTATTATTGTTATTTGGACGTATATTCCGGGAAATTTGCAGTGAGCATAGAGCATAAATCGCTGGCACGGAGTATAGACATTTATTGAAGTTAGCGGCTGCGCAGCGAACCGAGCAGCAGACGCAGCGGCTGCCATGGCTGTGGATCTTCCACAGGTTCTACATCCAATTCCATCACTTGACCCGTAAATGTACCGACATCATCCGTTTCCCCTGTAGATCTGAAGCCGAGCGATTGGGCAAAACGCTGGCCTGCTCGATCTTCCGGATGAATACTGATCATTACCTTTTCATAATGGAAGCGCTGGTGCAGATAATCCAGCAGCAGCGGGAAGAACTGGCGACCATAACCTCTGCCCTGAAATTCGGCATCGATCATAAAGCGTTCAATCCATAGACTGTCACTCTCTTCGCAGTACCAGCCATACATCGCGTAACCGACCAGCATGATACCATCATACAGACAGACCGACGTCGCATTGTATTCATATTTGGATTCAGCGAGCGAAAAAGCATTGCTCTCCATATAGGGACGCTGGGCTTCTGTAACCTGTAGTGCAGCTGCTGCCCGCCAATTCATCCCTGTTACTTCCTTGATCATCAAACTCATGTGACCCAATCCTTCTTTCCATTCATTTTCCCCTTTTGAATGGGTTGGTATCGCAGTAGAGGCGGTAGTCAAGCGACTACCTTTAACCCCACGACATATCCGATAGAAATAAATAATACGGTCCATACGACAGCACCGATGGTACAGATCAGCAAATATTTGCGGAAAGGCATAGCACTGATTCCGGCAATATAACCTGCTGCATGACGAACTCCCGGCACAAAGTAGGAAAAGAGCACGGTCCAGATGCCGTAACGGACAAACCACTTCTGTACCCGGTCAAACCGCTTGGGATTCAACCCAATCCATTTGCCGTATTTGTCCACAACCCTGAACCCAAGCTTGTTGCCTATGATATAACTGACCAACATTCCGGCAACCGAGCCTATAAAGCTGAACAGGATGCACAGAAGGTAATTCAGTACACCCGTCGAAGCCAGATAGCCGATAAACAGCATGAGTGTCTCATCCGGTATAGGCAGACCGATAATGCCAAGCGCAAGCAGTATTGTAATGGCGATATAACCGTACTGGGCGATATATTCTGCAGCCAGGTCCATACGTATTCACTTCCTCACCATTTTATTTTTGAAGGCGGGAAATGGGATGCGGCTGATCATCAGCAGCGACATCACGGCCATTAATATAATGCTCCAGTAGCTGGGCAGATCGGGACCGGACAGGGAGGACAGTGCAAGCAGTGTCCCCGCAGCAGTAATAGGCAGCCCGGTAAATCCGTTAATCGAGCCGGATATATTAAATCGTGCCAGCCGCAGTGCACCGCAGATCACGAACAAAATAACGGCTGGCGGACCGAGCCAGCGGTCATCGTCCAGCTGGTATAGCAGCACGAGCATAGCAGGAGCTGCACCAAACGAGATCAGATCGGCCAGAGAATCCAGCTGTTTGCCAAATTCACTTGTGCAGTGGAGCAGGCGGGCGAGCAGTCCATCCAGTACATCAAAAACAGCTGCCATGGCAATCCAGATCAGTGCCAGTCGGTAATGTCCATTAACAGTAAGTAGTAGTGAAGCTGTTCCTGCACCCAGATTCAGTACAGTGCACAGCGTAGGTAGCCATGTCGGGTTCATAAAAATTGTTTTCCTTTCTTGGTGCAAAATGGCGGCATCCATCCATCAGGATGTCAGTTCAAACCGGTACCCTGTACCAATCACGGTGCGAATATGACGCGACTCGTAGCCGAGCTTGGCACGGAGCTTTTTGATATGGGAATCGACTACCCGGGTATCGCCTTCAAATTCAAGACCCCATACCCGGTTCAGAATAGAATCCCGGGAAATAACGATATTTTTGTTCTGAATAAGCAGCAGCAGTAGATCGTATTCCTTGGGAGTGAGTTCAACCTGGGAGCCGTCGACTTCCAATCGGTGAGCCAGTGTATTGAGAATAGCAGAGCCGAAAGTAATCATATGCCCCTGAGGCTGATAATTTTCTGTTACCCGCTTCATAAGCGAATTGGCACGGGCGATCAGCACTTTAGGACTGAATGGCTTGGTAACATAATCGTCTGCACCCAGTTCAAATCCGAGTACTTTATCCTGATCTGCGGATTTGGCAGTCAGCAGAATAATCGGGACTCCCGAACGGGTACGCACCTGACGACACACTTCGAATCCATCCATCCTGGGCATCATAATATCAAGTATGACCAGTTCAGGCTGCAGTGTATCCAGCCATTCTAGGGCGTCGGGGCCATTATCTGATTGATGCACTTCCCAGCCATCCTGTTCAAAGTAATCCGATACCACTTCGCGTATTCGAGCTTCATCTTCGATCAGAAGCACTTTTCTTGCCATCGTGCATCCCTCTTTCTATACTGTAATATCCATTATCGTTCTATACCGTAACAGCCTTTATCGTTCAAAAATGATGGAGAAGCAGACACCCTTTTCCCGATTGCTTACTTCATAACGGAACCCATGCAGATCCAGAATCTGCCGTGAAATGGATAATCCGAGGCCGGTTCCGCCGGTCTGGCGATTGCGTGAAGCTTCTCCACGATAGAATCGCTCCCAGATCTGGACCAGCTGATCTTCCGGTATCGGTTCTCCTTTATTCTCAACAGAGAAGCGAGTAGATTGCGGATCGCTAACCATTTCGATAACAATCGTACTGCCTTCGTCCGCATGACGGATCGCATTCACAATGAAATTACGGATGACCTGCTCAATCCAGTCCGGATCGGCGATAACAGGAAGCTCATTGACCGGAATAATCATAATTTCCAGCTGACGAGCCTGTAACAGATGCACCAGCCGATCTGCGACCTTCTCGGTCAGCTCGCTGAGCATAAAGGAAGTCTTGTGCAGCCGGATCGTTCCCGATTCCAGCCGTGCCAGATCGAGCATATCCTTGATCAGCATTTCCATTTTGTCTGCTTCTTCAATAATGACGGAGATATAATGATCCTGTTTATTGATATTAACCCCGTCCTGCAGTCCTTCCGCAAAACTTTTGACAATACTGAGCGGCGTTTTCAGTTCATGGGAAGCATTGGTGAAAAAACTCTGCTGCATCATCTCGATTTTTTGCTTTTGCTCCATGTCCTGCTGCAGCTGCTGATTGGCTTCCTGAAGCTCACGCAGCGCCCGATCCAGACTGATCGACATCGTGTACATGCTGCTGGCAAGACTGCCCAGCTCATCATTTTGCCTGACAGGAGGCGGGTCTGTGCTAAAGTCCAGCTTGACGATCCGTTTGGCCATAGCATTCAATGCAATCAGCGGCCGCGTAATAATTTTGGAGAAAAACAGTGATAAAATCAGGATCAATACAAAACCGCCGATGCCCAGATAAAGATAGAACCAGCGCAGCGCTTCGGTCGTATCGCTGATCTCCTGCAAGGATGTAAGCGCAAAAAGCAGCTCTACTTGCTGATTGGGGCGCTGTACCGGCTGAATCATAATGACATTGTGTGTTCCACTCCAGGACTCGGTCCATTCATATTGCAGCGGCTTCATCGCTAGCAACTGTTCGCGCTGGTTATCCGTTAATGGAAAAGCATGATACAGTGCTTCCATCAGCAGTCCCTGCCGCTGATTCCAGTTTTTGGGCGTAGGCAGTACAATCTCGGTCACTGTACCTGAGATATCAGGTGAATATAGTGTCGTACGCGGTTGATGTCTTTCGATTTGTTCCGGCGTAAATACAATTTGCGACCGGGCAATCTGAGTATCTACATTACCCCATAGATCCAGTTTGTCACCTGTGCGAATATTGAGTGCGCGATAGGAATCGCCATACAGATTCATATAGAGCGAGAGGGAGACAGAGACTTTTTGCCCGTTATCCTTGCGCAGCACCAGGTGAAATGGATCTTCCAAGACCAGCTGTCCGTCCATATTTACAATTGTCAGCTGACTTTTGTTGCGATTCATAAACCGCAGTACCTGATTGGATATCTGCTTGGAATTATCTCCCGATCCGGTATAGACAGCCGCGAGCTGCTCCAGATCGTTTTCTGCCTTGTTGACTTTGTGTTCTTCATAAAAGTTATTAAAAAACAATAATTGACTAAGAATAACCATCCCGTAAAAACATACAAAAAACAGGACAGTCATTAGAAAAAGCTTAAAGGTAATACTGCGATTTTTCATGAATTCTCCTTCATCTGAGCGATATTCCGGATACGTCTGCATCTTTCTAAGAATACCACTGGATCAGTGGAATTAGTGATCTTTTCGCACGACACGGGTATTGGCCAGGAATAATGAGCCAATGAGTACCAGAATAGCCATCGACCACCAGAAAGTGCTGAGCGCCTCGTCATGATCCACGATAATCAGCCGTACAATCGCCGTAATCCCGATATAGATAAAATAGCGCAATGGGAAGTGGAAGTTGGACTTGAAATATTTGACGATCAGAGCGATAAATTCAAAATATAAAAAGAACACAAGCAGCTCGTCGGTGAAAGCAAAATAACTGTCGATTTCTTCAGACGACAGAAAAACCGAAGAGAAAATACTCCATGTCTCCTTCATCAGCAGTACACTCAGTACAATCGCCATTAGAAATAGGCTAATATTCAGTACAATTTGCAGCAGTTCCGGCAGTTTCCGTGTCTGCATCATAATAAATTTCATTTTCATTGTTCATCTCTCCTGTGAGCTATTCGCTTAGCTCATTGATTAACTAACTTTATTGTAAAGGTACGGTTTGTCCTCCATGTGTCCTATACAATACCGCTTTTATAAAATTAATGAAGCAACAATACATCATTTCAAAGTATATACAGGCTGATTTGTAATTGACTTTGCTGGTAGCTTATGCAGGGGCTTGACACCTATATGGTATTATAGAAACGCGAATGTACTGATTTTAGTATCCTGTTCATCAACGATGAAGCTGGAAATGATCAGACAGTATATATACCAGAACAGGGCACAGGAGGAACAATATGTATCAGTATAGTGATCAGAAATATGAATCGGTTCGTTTTGATGGACAGGATCTGAGATACGGAGAGATTGTACGCTGTACATTTCAGAATTGTACATTTATGAATACAGCCATGGACGAGATCGATACCAGTCACTGCCGGTTTATCGAATGTGATTTTCGCGGAGTGACGCTGAATGGATCGATTCATACGGAGTCTGCGTTTGAGAACTGCCGGTTTGATGGAGCGAATCTGTTTGCTGCCAAATTCAGCATGTGCAAAATGACCGGTTCGGATTTTGCCGGCGCGCAGATGGATGGTATTACACTGAATGGGGGAGACTGGGCATACACCAATCTGAGCCATATCAAGCTGGGGCGTCAGGATCTGCGAGGCATCCGGTTCTATGAAACCGACTTTTCCAATACCGATCTTGCCAAAGCAGATTTGCGCGATTGTGATATGACCGGAGCCAGTCTGACAGGGACCAAGCTGCAGGGAGCCGATCTGCGTGGTGCAATATTGGAAGGGATTGATCTGAAGTCGATCAATGTGCAGGGTGCACGGATGGATCGGGAGCAGGCTGTTCTGTTTATGCGGTCGTATGGTGCCAAGGTAGACTAAGCATTTAGCACATTTGACGCATTTTGCATGTTTTGAGGGTTGGGCGTTTGTTGTAGGGAGGTATTACTGCAAATGGTTATGTAGGGGGTCTATGTAAGATAGAAAGAAGTGCTGGTTGGTGTTCTTGCTTCATCCACTCCAGAAAAGAATAAGAGCATGTCCTCCGGTTAAGCCTGGAGATCCTCGAATGGGTATTGGAAATGAGGATCTCCAGGCTTAAATGTCGTCCATTGCTCTTATTTCTTTTCTTGCGTTCAGTGCAGGGAAGTAGGTTTGCCCATTATGCTTGTACGCTTCAGGCTGCATTTTTTGAATATTCCTTTATAAAGGATAGAGTATCCAATTTAATGACATGAACTAACTTACTCATCAAAATAAACTAAACATGCTTATTTGATAATGTGTCTTTTGCAAAACCTTTGTGATTTACCTTATTTGGCTTGTAGCTGGTAGTTATCATATAAAGGCACTACATGTATATAATTCGATAAGGGGTGTAATTTTATTTAAAATACCTCAGATTTTAAGCTTTTTAATGGTTTAGAACCGTATAGGAATGATCGGTTAGTGTCATGCTGCCTGTCTCCGTGCAGCGAGTAAGGAGCACCGACTTATTGAATTTGGAATCGGGGTGCTGTCGAACCAACTGCTGAATATCGTTTACTACTGGTTCATTAATAATAACCTCCAACCGGAAACGATAGCATATCTGCCAGTCAGGGCTTTGGTATAGCTGTTTTGATTGAGTATACAATATCCATCTTCTTTTGTAATGCTGAACTCACCGTTACGGCTGACCACAATATCGCCATTTAAAGGAACAGCGCGCAAAGGCAAACGGATGCCAAATCCATTATCGATAAGATACTGCTGATCGTTATGTTGCAGAATGATCATTATGTGCGAATTGTCCATGCTTAACCAGTCTCCAAGTACTGCGTCATAGACTTGCCCCTGTACAAGCGATACATTCATATCTTGGGCGGATAGAACATAGTACAGAAGTGTATTAGCTCATAACAGAGACCGCCACTACGATTCAGCAATAGCCGCTCTAGCAGCGAGTCACGATCAATCGTATATGCATCCTCTACAAGTAATCTTCGATTCTCAAACGGCAGTACTAACGCCATTTGTTCCAAAAATTCGTTCAGTTGCTCGAACTGCAAAGGTTCATTCGATAAAGCTCCTTCATCCATATGTAATCATTTCTCAAACAGCGAAGTGATTTTTTTATGTAATTTTCTCCTTTGGGTTATGATTCCTATTATAAACGTGATTTTTTTTAATACGCGAATATTTACGTAAACTACATAAACAACTCATTCTCTTATGTGAACTGATATAGCCAAACTTAATAAGCAAATAGGAGAATACAAGAATCAAACATTAATGCTTTATGCCGGAATAGCTCATATTACCGATTCTGCAGCTTGTTGGATCTGAAAATAAAAAAGCACCAACTCGATTGTGAACTGCACCCCCAAATGTTCATTAGTTTAACCGAGGGGTTTTCTAATGTCCATTTTAAGGGGGCAGTTCAATTTGAGTTAGGGTGCTTTCATGGTAGACGAGTTAATTAATATAAGCATAATGAACAGTTACAACCTTGAGTTTTAGCAGAATTGATATTTACATCAAGTAAGTTTAAACGTGTATATCGATCCAACATAATAAAGGGATGAATGCCCTGTTTGTGCCATAATCTGATAATCTGGCTTTTCTTACGTTTAGCTGTTGTTACAAAGCTGGTACGTAAACTATGGGCATTATATTCTGAGCTGACTATGTATAGTTTCAGCTGAACTTATCATCTGTTAACTCCCCTTTTGTGAATCATGATCTTCTCTCTGTTTTATAAAAACAATTTTGGAAATAGAATACCAAAATAGCTTTAAATTACATGGATTTTATTAGCAACTCACGATAATTATACATTACAATTTTTTAAGGAGTAGTATGTTAGATGGTATAGATTTATACCGCTCGATGACTGTTTAATATAAGTATATTATTCCGCATTCTAATTTTTCGAAATTTTCCAATCTACATAATATGTAACAAAATAATCTAGTTGAATACATATTTCAAAAGGCCATTGATAAATAAGAGAGTGTACAAATCGACCTTAATCAAAAACGGATAGAAAACACAGTTGAAAATTTTTTAATATGCTCGCTATTTTTTCATAGTCCTTTGCTAAACATCCCTTGTTCTCGTAACTAAATGGATACAGTATGTGTAATTGGATCATGCGGAGACCGCGGTAATAAACCCTCTTTCCGGAATCTGCTGTCCCGTCAGCGGATGACTTATTATATGTGAAAGAAGGAAAGAGAAGTAGACGTTTCGCTCCTAAATAGAGCCCAAAGCACCGTTTACTTTGTATTTGACTATACTTAGCGAAATAAGCGAAAGAATTTCCAGAAATTTAGTGGAAGGTAGCTACACGGATGATACGTGCAGATTCAGACAATATAAAAAGAGAACCCGTATGCTGGTTCTCTTCTTCTGGTTCTTTGGATTTTAATATTCACTCCGTGGCTGCGTAAATCTATAGGCAGAAACCTAGAGCACCTTTCCGACTTTTGCCGGTTAGCCGCTGCAATTATCGCACGGAGTAGCAATCAGTTCCGCTAGTATGATCTCTTATTCCGTTTACTTTTTACTTGATTAGGATCGGATTTACCACAATTGGATGTGCCACAACCGTACCTGATTCTTTACGTTCAAAGCTAACTTTTAGTTCCTGTACTCCACTGACCGAGATAGACTCGTTCTGAAGGGGGGTGCCTCCTGTAACAAGTCCGCTCCAAAGTTCTTTGCCATCCCCATAAATGACGATCGTAGAAATCTGTTCATCCCCTACGTGATAACCGAAGCTGAATGTTTTATACTGGCCCTTTAGATTGTAGCTTATTGCTTCTTTTTTTGTAAGCGTCATGTTGGTCACAAAAGTTTTTTTATAACTTTGATCGCCTATTGATGTTTCTTTATTTATCGTAACAGAATCAGAAGAAATACTCATAGGAGCTAAATCAGTTAAATATACGGGTGCTGCGGCAGAATTACCGATTAACACCGATTTCGTTTTACCGTCCCAAGCAACATTTTTATCTACCATGTTACCAACCATCTTCAAAGGTACATATGTCGTACCCTTATACGAGAGCGAGGCTGGAACGCTAGTGCCATTGTTATTAAAATTCCCGTTCAAAGGCGTTTTATCTACATTGTCTACAACAAATTTAATTGGATCCAAACTAACTTCAATTTTAGTTGTAGCTGCAAAAGCAATACTACCGAAGAAAACTGCACCCAATGTAAATCCAACCATACTATACTTAATCTTTTTAAACGCGCTCATATATACCCCTCTTTTCTTTATCTTGAACTAATTTAACTTACTGCTAAATCACCTGTTTAGCATACTCGATTTTCATTATAATTACTACAATTACATATATAAAAGATCAAATGAACAAGTCGGCTAAACGGTATGAAATCTAACTTGATTTTAAAAGTTTTAGCTTTTAAAAGAGTTAAATGAACCGTCTGCACTTAATGTTTTGTGAAATAGGGAAGACTGTCCTTACAATTGGAAGTTTTCGATTTTACGGCTGTATAGGAAACTTGATTGAATCAAATTCAGCTCTATTCCAAATAATGCAGCCTTGGACTGAAGCTCCTACAGCCGAGCCATTAAGACCATTTTTATTTTTTTAATATTCGTTTGCTTAAAGCGCATTTCTTTCCGGAGAAAATTTTTCGAGACGCGCAGCAGCTTTTGCCTGGGGATGGTTAATATCGGGTTGCCCTTTTACTCTTATCATAGAATGATGCATGAAGTTACTGTTCCTCATACACTCGAACTTCATTATAAAAAGTTGTGAGGGAAAATATTCAAGGCTTTGAACGTCGTGATGATCAGAGAATATACAAGTACTGTGAGAATGCTGTTGAGTACAGAACAAGCATCTCATAGCGCACATTCTGATTCTAAAATGGAGCTCCAAGAAAAGCAGCTGATCCCGATCTTGGCTCTCTTCTAAATGCTAAAAATTCTTGATAATACAAAAAAACGTAATTGTAAGGGATGAAAATAGTATAATATAGCATAGGCGTACACAGAAGGGGAAGTCATTATGAAGAAGTTAACGGATGAACAAGCAGAACAGGCAATGCGAGGAGCTAAAGCGTCTTTAGCTGTTGAAGGTATGTACCTGACTACTGAACAAGAAGAGCTGGTTAAGCAGCAGCTGACTGGGAAAATTAGTGAAGCACAATTCAAAAAGATGGCCTTAGAGATGGCGACAGGTGATAAAGTATAACAACGAACAATCCCAGTACTGCTATCCAGAGTCATTCAAAAAAGAAAAGGCTGTGAATTGGATATGGAAAAAATTCAAATGAAAGATGTAGAAGATATCGTAAAAATGGGGTAGAAAACCTTTTGATCATCAGCTACCACTATTAAAAGAATATTATTTAGGATCGGCTACCGGTGACTTGGTTTTTAGTCAATGTGGATTTGGATCAACTAGTCTTAATTGGAACCAAAAAAATAAGGCTCTTTACTAGTGAATGGAACCGATTGCTAACGGGCATTCGATTCTGTTTCTTTTTTAAAAGTCACGTGTACCGCGTCCGGTCGAATGAAGCAGGCAAGTAGGATCAATAAAAAGCTGCTAAGGTGGAACTAGAGAATTACAAATTAAGTTTCTATCAGAATAATTTAGAGAGGAATAACTCCACAAAATGTTACTTCGCAGTATAATATACTTAACACCTTTATGTTTATTAAGGTGTTTTTTCTATTCGAAATAGTATTAAGTGATTTTAGAATTTGAATGTGGAAGATGAGTAATTAAACGCAAAGCTCAATATGACTTCATAAATATTCTTAGATGAGATCTTAATCGCTTTTCGTCTTTTATTTATGATGCATTTAAAACTATGATGATCACTGGATAGTCTTTAATGAAGAATAAGCAGCGTGCTGATATTATGACATAATTCTAAAAAGGTGGTATAACAAATGGCAGAATTTAAATTGACAGATGAAGAATGGAAGAAAATCGGACAGAAGGCAGCTCGGCAAGCAATACAAGAAGCAAAAGCAGCGGGTGTTCCTTTCACCTATATGATTGGTGACAAAGTAATACGGGAATATCCAGATGGAAAGAAAGTAAAGGTGACATTCAATGAACAGGGGCAGGCTAAAGAGACTGATTACGTCGAAAGTAGCCGTAGATGATAGCATGAGATCGGATTCGTTGACTGCTGCAATAGAAGATGAAACAGAGGTAAGATATCCAGAGCCTGCTTGCAATGAAGGGAACCGGGCGAAATGGAAGCAGATTGATAGCATTACTCTTACGCTTCTAGTGGTGTAAATGGATACGGCCCTGATCCTCATGGCGATCCGAAACTCCTAATGGTTGGGAGCCCAATTATAGACGTATAGACAATGGTTATATTAACGGTGTGAAAAGTTTAAAATAATAGGATGTTCAACCAGGTCGAGCCAGTGGATGCTCCCTAACAGCTGGTTCGAACATTGTCATGTGGTTTGCTAAACAGTATCCTTCATTCAATCCAACGGATGATCCAAGAAGTATTGCACTACAATGACGAGAAAAATGAATACGTATAAAAAATGGTGTAGGAGTTAATAGTTACTAAAATTTACTTATTTTGCTACAGTATATTGATCTATATATGTTTTAGAGTGGTTTATAATCTTCGTTTCTTTGTGTCTTCTATATAAATATAAAAACTCCTCTTTTAAACAAAGAGGAGCTTTTATATTTAACGGTACCACAGCTTAATTTGGTTGCTATATGGAGAATCACTTAATGTATGACTCATTACAGGACCTTCACCCCATTTGGAGATTGCAGCTAAGCTACTAAGAGTATTTGCTCCATTAACCGGTTCTACTTTAGCAGAGTGTACAGTAATAGAGTAAGATGCTACCACTCCCTTCGGTAGATTAGCAAGGCTGCCTGTATATTGTTTATAACTTCCATCATTTAAATAAGGTGTAGGATCGTCAATCCAATATTTATTGGTTGAAGAAGTAGAATAATAAGCATAGGAATGACAGTTAGAATTACTTGTAGCACTACTAATAAAACCAGCACGCAAACTATGAGCACGATATTCTGAGCTATCTAATCCAGCTAGGTCAATATACTTTTTAACGATAGTTGATATAGAATCTTCACATAAGCGTTGAGAAAGAGGTTTATTCATCTTAGTTATTGAATGAAATAGAGGACCAGAATCAATCTGCGCGGCTTCAATCCAGTTCAGATATGCTTGGACAGGACAAGTAAAGCTATGTTGGTCATATGGAATAAGGATCGATTCGCCTTTGCCTTCTTGGTCTGTTTTGCTTCTCTCAGTATAGACAACCGAACTCTCTGCATATAGCTGAATATGCTCCACATCCAAGTTGCTTAACTATATAATATCAAGAATAAATTTATTTTTATTACTTTTTAGTAACTAATACATTTACAATTTGACATATTACAATGAAGAATGTTTCCAGAGCAAACCAAACGGCCTCTCCTCGAAATAATTTCGAGAAAAGGCCGTGTTTTGTAACGTGATTTTTAATTTCTGCTTGACAGGGTATGACCAAGTAGCATTTTTTCTTTTACATTACTGCTAGGTTGTTAATGTGTATTTAGCTGGCTAGATCAAATTCAACAGCCGCTTGTAATGCTACGTTCTCTTTACCAAAGCGTGCCCGATGAAAGTTACAGAGATCATTAATGCAAACAATATTTTTTGGTTGGGAGCGGTTCATCCGCTTGTGCAGCAGTTATACCAAGAAACTGCTGTTTTTTATTCTACTATAGAAGTTCTTAGTTTAAGGTGTTGCAAGACATGAATTGCTATAATACTGATAAATGCGAGAATATAAGGAGGTGGTAATTGGGTCAGAGAATAAACTGTAAAAGCTAATTGAAAAAGAATCGATATTAACATGAATTTATAATTGCCGAATTGGAAATGATATTCTAAAAATAGATGTCTCACTTTATTATAATAATTCATTGATAAGAATATAAAAGAGAAACCTATAAGCATAAAATCAATATGAGGGAAGGCTTGGTACCAAGCGTAAGGATGAGCATCATATATATTTTCAGCTAACGAAGAAAATAATATATTACATACACAAAAAATAACACTTGTAATCATCAAAGATTTCTTCTCTTGTTTACATTCTTTTTTGATGCCTTATCTCTGTCTTTTAGAAATCGGTTTTTTAAATGCCATAGTATCCCTCTCAAAAAAATATTATGATTAATAAAGTTAATACGATCTTAAATGTATAAGGTTACATTTCACATGTGGTAATTTAGAAGTTTAGTGTATATTCTTTAAACGTTAGCCTCTAATTTAATACTAGCTTTAAAAATCGCTAAAAGGTCAGGAGGATCGTCAATACATTATAGGATATTTGCCTATATACATCTCTGAATAAAATTTTTAAAAACATAGCTATGATAATTATCTTTTTTGATGCATTTCAGTATGTACCTAAGAATGGAACAAACAATTATGATCTAGACAAAGTCATTATAGTTACCAGCATTTTTATTTTAAAATAGTTCACGATAAGTAGCATCACGGATATCTCAATTAAGAGAGCTAGTTATAAGGAAGTTCGATTTAACACATCTATAGAATATTTATTAGTATGCATTCAAAGATGTGTATTGATTTGTAGGTAAGTTGCAAATCAATACACCCGTAAAATTCACTTACATAATTTTATTTGATCTTTATCAATTTATTCAAAGATCTTGTTATACCATAGTTTATCATTCTTTCGTTTACTACTGTTTATAATATTATTTTTCAATATTTGAAAGTATTCCTTTTTTATTAAGCAATGGCACAGCAATTAGGAACAGTAGTGGACTGAACGTATAGATTAGTAAATGTGTGAATATACGTAAAACTAAATCTTTGAAGAAAAATTTAAAGAAAAAAAGGATTAGTTGCATTGTTCTTGCTTCATCCACTCTAGTCAACTTTGATTTATAGCCGTAACTGATTGTATATTTTTCTCCGCGAGAAGAATAGGCAGTAAAATCATCTGGTATATTATTACCAACACTGATATAACGAAGAAAACTTGATTTTATATTTCCAAAAAAGCTTCCAAAAATTTTTTGATATAAATAGGTTGATTGTATATAGAAACTCGCATGTGGATAAAAAAGAATTTTGATAAATGACAATGCATATACTTGAATAAAAGCCACGAAAAATAAAGTTAAATCTCCTAACGAGTATTGTCCATCTTCAATAAATCGGGTAACTACCCTTGAAATATTTATGATTAAAGAGCTATACATAAGTAATAAAAAGGGAGTTAAATAATATTTTTTGTTTAAAGCTTTAATTGCTTTTGTGTAAGCTATTATATACTGCATGAAACTTCTCCTTTATCATTCATAAATAAATTTTCGCTTTCTTAATGTAAAAGAATAAGAATTAACTACGTTGTATACTACTCCAGATAACTTGCTCTTGTCCGCATCATCCCCCTTTGATAGATCAGTTATATTAATAGTCTAATAGTCCCGCATAAACTGTATCGGCTAGTTACTCGGAAATTATAAAAATTCACAAAAATTTTAGCCTAACCAGGTTTTTGTGAAGCTTTATTAGTCTCTTCTCTATATCTTCTATCGTGAGAGAGTCTGGCAAGTAGAAAGACAAGCATAAGCAATACGAAATACAGCAAGAATAGATGTGACCCCATCTCTTGCTGTGACCGTTCCTAAAAGTACATAGTAAAGTATCGATAGAACATTGCTGGTAAACGTTCAAGGGAGGTAAGCCTACGGTTTGAGAAGCAACTGTATATCTGTGGTAGAGGATTGGTCATAGGAACCGTAACCGATCTAGGGTAAACCTATAAGCAGTTGGCGCATACTCCATGTATAAACACAATTATCTGCTTATCCTGATACTGATCATTGGGGCATTTGGCATCATTAATACGGAAATGGGTGTTATCGGGATACTGCCTCATATTGCCGAACATTTTGATATCAGCGTACCCAAAGCGGGCTGGCTGGTCAGTCTGTTTGCACTTACCGTTGCCTTCTCGGGTCCTACCATGCCGCTATTGTTTTCCGGAATGAATCGCAAAAAGGCCATGCTGCTCGTACTCGGAGTTTTTATAGCAAGTAATATCGTCTCCATATTCACATCCGATTTTGCGGTCGCTCTGATTGCACGTGTGATTCCGGCAATTTTTCACCCTATTTATTTCTCGGCTGCTTTTACGATGGCTGCCAATTCCGTTCGCAAGGAAGAAGTACCAAAAGCCGTCTCCAAAGTGTTTATTGGCGTGTCGGCAGGCATGGTACTCGGTGTACCGATTGCCAGCTTTCTTGCCAGCGCTATCTCTTACCAGGTCTCGATGTCCTTTTTTGCTATTGTAAATGCTATCGTATTTGTGGCTGTGCTGGCTATGTTCCCATCGATGCCTGTAAAGGAAAGACTCTCTTACGGAGCCCAGTTATCTGTACTGAAAAAACCGATCATGTGGTTTTCGATCGGTGCAGTCATACTGCTGAATTCGGCGGTATTTGGCGTATACAGTTACCTGGCGGAGTATCTGGGCACAGTGACCCGTATGTCCGGCAGCTGGATCAGTATGATGCTCGTTGTTTTTGGGGCCGCCAATATTATCGGCAATATCGTGGCAGGCAGGCTGCTGACCGACAATGCGAACAGAACGGTGATCGTATTTCCTTTTGCACTCGGATTCATCTATATCCTGTTAGGGATGCTGGGGCAGTTTACTGTGCCAATGGCTATCATCACGCTGGTATGGGGAATACTGGCGGGTCTAGCAGGCAATATCAATCAATATTGGATTACTTCCGCCGCTCCAGAAGCACCCGATTTTGCAAATGGACTTTTTTTGTCTTCCGTCAATCTGGGTACGACTATCGGGACAGCGGCCGGAGGGCTAT
The DNA here is from genome assembly GCF_000346635.1 of Paenibacillus shenyangensis. Taxonomy (NCBI): domain Bacteria; kingdom Bacillati; phylum Bacillota; class Bacilli; order Caryophanales; family Paenibacillaceae; genus Paenibacillus; species Paenibacillus shenyangensis. Next base: position 7,064 of record NZ_AOIG01000008.1, on the reverse strand, counting down.
TTATCTCGTTATGGGGTACGCCATATGTGATATCCGTAGGTATTATTTCGCTTGTACCAAGTCTGGTATTCATTTTACTGAGACGGGGCTTTCGTGAACCGGCTAATGTCTGAACAGCAGGAGTGATCCTGCAAGTCTGCACCATCGTTATGCATGATAATATCAAACGATGATAAAACGGCGATACTCAAAAAGACAGGTTGGTTCAGGCATTAAGCGCTTTCTCATACTGTTCCTTTAGACGCTTGATGTCTGTTCTCGGCGGAGCGCCGAACATACGGGAATATTCCCGGCTAAACTGTGACGCACTCTCGTATCCTACGCGAAAAGATACATCTGCCGCATACGACGATTCGGCGAGCAGCAGACGCATCTGCTTCTGGAACTGCAGCGGACTCATCGCGGTTACTTCCTTGAAATTGCGGTGGAAGGAAGAGACACTCATACTTGCCAGTTCGGCCAACTCTTCGACACGCAGCGGCTGGTCATAATGACGGGTGATCTGCTCGACGTACATTCTGAGCAGTACACCGTACATTTCAATTCCAGCAGCATATAATCATAACAGAACAAGCCTGCAGAAACATATCGCTATTAAGCGTACATCAGTAAATCAAATGTATACACATATTATCAGTTATTCTACATCACTATAACCGATCAAAGGAGTGTATAGCATGGATTCTGCAAAAGAGTCTGGTAACCGCACCTATCATCGGAGCGACCAAAATTGCGCATCTGGAAGATGGTGTCGGGGTACTGGATGTGAAGCTGACAGCGGAAGATGTAGCTTTTCTGGAGGAACCATATATACCGCATCCCGTGGTAGGTGCCAACTAGAATAGTTGTTATAAATAGTAATCAATCATCCCGATTATAAAGAAATACAGCCGATTCTGTTGAATGGTTACTATGCAGGATCGGCTTTTTATTACATAACTGAATCTATTGAATAGAGTGCTCTTCTAATTGATTTTATATACTTTGTGATACAAGGCGAGAACCCCTTATAGTTGCCGATGCCAGATCGATTATAAATTCTTTTCCAACAATGCTCCTACTCGTTGTGCCATATAGGGAGGAGAGGAAGGCTGTTCCTTTTTGAACCACGATTCCACCACCCCTACAATAGCAGATCCAAAAAATTGAATGATCACATCTTCATCTTCACCGTCATTTAATCCTGAAGAACTTCCTTCGGTTAGGCTTTCTACACTTTTCAACTCGTGGAGGACAAATTCAAGGAATCGGCTGCGAAAAAAAGGTCCTCCCTGATTCGCGAGCATAGTGGAAAAGAACAAGTAATGGCTCTCAAAGTACTCGAACCATAACAATACCGTATCAATATAACCATTATTATCCTCTGATTCACAGAGCTTCCGCAGTTCGCAAATATGTTCTTCGATTAGCTGATCCAGCAGATCAAATTTATCGGTGTAGTGAAGATAGACGGTTCTTCGGCTAACATTTGCTTTGTCAGAAATTTCTTGGATCGTAATTTGATCAATTTTTTTGTCAATCATTAGTTCAATAAAGGCTTTTTTTATCGCTTCTTGAGATTTGATTATTCTTCTATCTACCTTGGGCACAGTAGTCACGCTACTTTCTGAATTAAATTACACAACTTTAAATGATTTGTGAATAAATGCACGGATTACGGTTACTTGGCAATTGCTAACGCATTATTTTTTTGTTTATGATTATATACAGTTGCTAATTAATACACCAGTGTGCATTTTTTGAGAATATTGATTAAACAATCAAGAGACGACTGTCTTCACGGCTCGTAAGCTGCGTCAAAGTGTTCAATATCACTAGTGCTATCCAGTAAACATAAAGCGACTATGGACTAGAATTCATAAGTATCATAGTTGAAGGGGGAGCTACATAATGAAGATTGCGGTAATAGGAGCAACAGGAGCGACTGGCAGGAAAGTGGTAGAGCGAGCACTTGATCTGGGGCATGAAGTTATAGCCGTAGCTCGCCGGCCAGAAGTCATCACCCCTACAGCGCGCCTTAGCGTTCGGCAGGGAGATGTACTCGATATGCCGAGTATGGCTGAAGCTTTGGTTGATACAGATATGGTAATTAGTTGCCTGGGTCCTAGTGGCAACTTTTCGCAAGGTACCGTTATATCGGAGGGGATCTCGAGCATACGCAAAAACTTTTCGCCAGGCACTACCATGTCGGTGGGCATTACGAATATCCTGGCAGCTTGCGAAAGCGCGGGAGTGAAGCGCTTCGTTATGCAGAGTGGCATTGGTCTGAGCGATGGAAAAGAACTTTCAGTATTAAATCGCTTGGCTATACATATCTCGGGTCGCATTTTCACAAAGGCGGTTGAGGATAAAGCTGTAGCTGAGCATGCAGTACAACAGAGCGAGCTGAATTGGGTCATTGTCCGACCGCCAGCTCTTAGCGATACCGCTGCCACTTCAAAATATGCAGCAGGACCCTTGATCCGCATTTCTCCGCTCCGACCACTTTCTTTCGCAGATTGCGCTGACTGCCTCGTGAGGGCGGCGACAAATGAGCCAACCTGGATCAGAAAGATCATTAATGTTGGGCGATAACAAGGGTTGCCTCAAACAGGGTTATATCGTCAAACAGACGTAAACCACTTTTCCGATTTTAAAATGTTCGATTTTGCTTTATGGCTGGAATAGAAAATACTTGATTCCATTAAAAAAGAAAAAGAACGTTTTTTAGGAGCAAATCAATCATTTGCTTCTTTTTTACGTCTTATTTTCAAAAATGAACGAGACAATGAACGATTTGGAGAGGGAAGAGAAAAATCATGAATAAATGAATTGAATGGTTAAGACCGATATTATCCCTTTAAATTAAAATTTCAACATATGAAAAATTCACAATAATAAAACAAAATGTACCTTGTTACTATCAGCAAAACTCAAAATAAGAGCACTAATTGTAAAAAAGAAAACTACACAATCCAGTATCAATAAGCAACAAAAATATACAACAAATCATCCACATCATCTATGATAAAAGCCAGCTACCTCAAAATCGATTCCATCACCATACTTGTACCCTGTTCATAGCAGACAAATAAGAAGAAGATATATAAAAGCAACAAAACAAAAGCTCAACGTACATAGGAGCAAAACATAAATCTATTCTGGTAGAAAAAAACGCAATCAAATTAAACGACTTAACCACGTAAGGAGAAAATAATAATGGAAAACACATTGTTTGGATTCACATGCAGCAGTTGCGGAAGTGGTCCACCGGTATACCCAAAATTAAAAAAAGGATATGAAATATTTGCTTTTGAACAAGCGATAAGCTGGATGGAGACATTGACAGCAGAAGATGGTTCACTTGTAGATTCTGAACGCTTCATACTAGCAGAACAGGCACCTGTAAAAGGCAAAGAGAGCGTCGTCCTGGTAAGATTCCCTTTTAATTACGCTATAGGAGATACGTTCTGGGGATTGTTCTCTCCCCCAGATTCCTTTTTAAATGGATGGGAAAAGAGAAATCAGCATGAAATTAATGAATCTGCTTTTGTGCGGTGTACCTTTTTGTCTGTCGTTTCTGATAATATCAACAATGCCTATATTAAAGTTATGATCGAGGATGTATTATTTCTAAATCAAATGGATACTCACCTGGATGAACAAAATGGCAGCGGGTTTCTTAAAGACATGGGTATGTTCAGAGGGCTTGATCTGGATCAATTTGAGGAATGGCTGTATTTCAGCGATGGAGCAGAAGGGGATATCGGAATCTGGGCGCTACTGCATATATTGGAAACAGATTATCGTCTGGTTGCTTACGGAGACTGGAGCTTCCATGAAAATTATATATATGGTGGCAACCTCAAGATACCCGCGGCAGAAGTAGATATGCTGATCAGCCAGGCCAAAGAAATAAAGTAGAGATAACCAACCAAAACATCAGTACAACCTTGCATCACAAACGTATATTCTGTATTCTAAATACAAACCTATACAGCCGCAGGCTATGGAAAAGCTTCCTTCTACTATTGGGCACCGGACACCGGGGACATTGTCTACCGGGCCGGTAAGTTAGCATTTCCGCTCTCCTGCGGTTTTTTTGTGTCTTTATAGCTGCACCTGTTCAAAAAATAGGCTTCGCCATACTTGTGCCCTGTTCGCTGTGTTTGAAATCAACTACACTAAAGTCAACAGATAAGCCGCAGGCTATTGGAGTGCTTCCTTCTAAACACATCCCAAGTATAGCGTACCAGCTCTCCTGCAGCTTATCCGTTTATCATCAGTGAATCGTTCAACCATAACACGTAAATTAGATTATCGATACCATAGAACATCAAACCATATATAATCATCAGATCTTATTATCTATACGAAGCTAAACTGTCATATCCAAATACAACTCAATCGGCTGCAGGCTATCGGAGTACTTCCTTCTAAAACATTGGACGTCAGTGTTCCGGCTCTCCTGCAGCCTCTTTTTTAAAAGGAGGTTCTACATATGAATATCCAGAATGTCGATACAGCTGCATTACTTCAGATAATGAATCCTGTTTTCCTGCGGCGCAGTCAGAAGATCATACTGCCACCTGCAGAGAACTTAACCAAACAGCTGCCAGCCGATCGAAGCATACTCGCTGCGCTGCTTAAAAATATCGAAAGTCTTGGCTACACCTTTTCAGCACAACTCACCCGTGCAGCCCAATCCCTGAATCAGGAACAGATGGTCACTCTGTATCAGACGATCCTGCCAGTACTGCAAAAAATACTCGGAGCGCATGTACAGCATCGTCCGATGTACCCAAATTTCCCGGATGAGGTGATGGAAGCCTCCGAAGTGGAACTGTATCTGAATGCAGTGCTTCACTATACGTATGGACTACTGCCAAATACAGAAGTCAAAGAACGTCCTTTGAGTCTGGATCACAAAAAGCTGAAAGTAATTGATCTTGGTACAGAACAGCAGTTCACTCAAATGATGCGCAATCTTGCCGGTGCCAACGGTTCATTATCCGACGAGGACAAAGCTGATCTGGTCACTGCATTGACTCATATGCCTGGTATAGATAATATTCTGCCAGATGATATTCCTTATAAGGAAAATGCCGCATGGATCGCATCCGTATTGCTGACACAGGAGCGGGCGAGCATAGAGCGATTATCCCGTTACTTCCGGACGGCAACCGATGTATTACGTCTGGCAGCTGGACTATCGGGACTGGATACCAGTCTGTACTGGGCCAAGAGAATCCCACAGCTAACGCAGCCTTTTCAGAATATGTACAATATGAACCAAAGCATGAATGTCCAATTAACTCCTGATCAGCAGCCAGCACCAGTCTACCATTTTCGCAAATTCAAGCGGTCAGAGCGCCGTCTTCTGCTCGGATTACTGGAGCAAACATCACAGCCACTTGAAGATATGGTATTGTACCGGGAATTGTGGAAGCGTCTTGGCGAGATTCTACATCCTGGTGAAATGCGCAATCAGTATCCCCATGCCTTCGAAGCATTTACACGTCTACGGCGGGAAAAACATATTCCTACATTCCGCAGTGAAGTAGAGCAGGGACTGTATCACCGTGACGTAGCGGTTATTGCGAGACTCGCTTCACGTCCGGGCGAACTTGCACGCCGACTTGACCTGCTGCTTCGTTCCCAGCCACAGGCATCCGAAGAAATACTGAATTCTTTTACTTCTGTGATTGGCCAGATAGCAGTACCGTTATTGCTGCAGCTGATGGCTCATTTCAAGCACCGTGATGAGCAGCGCGATTACCGGGTATTTTTCCCGAAAGGCAATATGGGCAAGGCTGTTGCTGTATATAACCATCTGCCATCTCTGAATACGGCATGGTCTATAGAAATTGTACAGCAGATTGAAAAGGAACTTCGGACACGCTTTGCAGACCGGACGGCACTGGGACGAGTCTATATCGATCCGGTACTGGCCAAAATTCCGGTACCGTTCTCTCAGCGATCTGCCAGTCAATCACTTCGTCCGCTGCCGCGCGGTAGCCGGGTAGCCATGCCAAACGGAGAAACAGTGCGGTTGTTCTGCTGGTGGACCAATCTTCGCACCGGTGTGAAGAACCAGCGCCGAGTCGATGTCGATCTGTCTCTGGTTCTGCTAGATGAGCACTGGAATTCGATCGAGACGCTGGCATTTTATAATTTGAAAGAATCCTATGGTGCACACAGCGGTGATATTACGGATGGAGGCAAGGATGGTGCGTCGGAATTCATCGATCTGCATATACCGGCAGTACTACAGGCGACCCAAGCCCGTTATGCGATGGTCCAGGTATCTTGCTTTACCCGTCAGGCCTTTTCGGAACTGCCGGAATGCTTTGCGGGATTCATGATGCGTACCTACAGTCAGACCGGCGAGATCTATGATCCACGTACCGTCGAGACCAAATTCGATCTGACTGTCGATGCCCAGCAAGCCGTTCCACTGGCACTGGATCTGCAGCAGCGAGAGATGATCTGGATGGATGCCGTTCTCAAAAATCGAAGCTTTGCCATTACCGCCGAGCAGAATATGAATGGAATTGAGATGCTTGGACATGCCTTTACAGATATACGAAAAGCGACGCTGGCAGAGCTGTTCACGCTGCATGCAGAAGCACGCGGTACTCTGGTCGATTCCATAGAAGAAGCGGATACTGTGTTTGCTATGGAAGAGGGGATTACACCTTATCAGACGGATGTAATCCTGGGTGAGTATATTTAAGATTAGTATAAAAACATAACGATTAAAAGGAGTGATAGTATTCACTCCTTTTTAGTTTGTCATTCTAAAAATCTATATTTCCTACTCGACTTTATTGATATAATAATATTTATTTTTATAAAAAGGGGAAGAGTTATGGGACTTGATGCATATGTATATTGTAATTGTATAAAAGAAGGAAAAGCAGCAGAATTACCATTTGACGGGAATTTTCTTAAATTTGAAGATGGTTATTATTTTCTGAAAAGAGAATACCAAGAACAGTATGCCGAACAATTTATTTTATGGCAGGAGACGGCTTGCGAACATGAAGACTTCTATTACATAAATACTAGGGCGTGTTTTAAAA